>JAKAZS010000025.1 GCA_021815785.1 bacterium | reverse complement strand
AGAACCAATTTATAGTTTTGGCGCCGTAAGTCAAAAAGAAAAATATCTAATACCATCGGCTTGCGGTAAATTTTTAGGGGCTTTTGGTTTAACTGAACCAATGGCTGGATCTGACACGGCTAACATTCAAACTCAAGCCAAACCAGTTGACAATGGTTATTTATTAAATGGCAGTAAAGTGTTTATCACCAGTGGTGCCAGTGCTCATTATTACATTGTTATGGCCAGGCTTAATATCAATACCTCTGAAGCCATTCCCAAAGATACGATAACGGCATTTATTGTAGAGGCTAATTCAAACGGTCTTAGTATTGGTCAAAAATTTGACATGTTAGGTATGCGAGGCTATTCGACCTGTGAACTGGTTTTTTCCGACTGTTTTGTGCCGGTTAACAATCTTTTAGGTCTGCCCTATCAAGGTCGCAAAGTAGCCTTGTCGTCTCTAGCTAAAGGGCGGATTACCATTGCATCTCAAGCAGTAGGCTGGGCCTATGGAGCTCTTGACGCCGTCAATGCCTATTTTAATCGACATCCTCAATCACTAAAAAAATCTCATTATGAACAAATTGGCAAATTAGTCAGTTTAAGCCTAAGCGCTAAAGTCAAAACTTTAGAAGCCGCAAGGCTAGTAGATTCAGGTAATTTAAGTGTCAAAGATTCGTCAATCGCTAAATGGCATGCCACTGATATTGCCATGCAAGTTGCCAGTGAAGCAATGAATATAATTGGTCTCCACAGCCAGGATAAACAGCTATTGCTGGAAAAAATTTATCGTGATGCTAAAGCCGGACAAATTTATGAAGGTACTAATCAGATTCAAAGAATGCTGGTTGGGAAATATCTTAATTCCCCATCTATATAAGTTCATTTATCTATGTCCACACCAATAATAATTTTATTGTTAATTATCTGTAGCCTGGCAGCATTTATCTGTCATAGCCTCCTGGATTTGGCTAAATTTATTTTAATCATTATCTATAGTGTTTTAGCAATATTAACGATTATATTTTTAATTAAACATAAACTGATTTTAATTAAACTCCAGGAAATTGAAGATAATGCTCACACTACCAGTATAGTTATTAAACAGGATCTGGAATTTTTAAATTATAAAATTGCCAATTTAAACGATAAAATTGATGAAACCATTAAAAAAGACGTGATCCATAATTTTCTGGATATAATTACTAATGCTTTTGAGGTAATGTCACCAGTACTAAACATAATTGTTAAAACACAGGGAAATCCTTTAATTGGATTTGGCTATAACTTGCTAAAGCAATATAATAAATTTAAAAAAAGCTAAACACTCTTTATCCCAAAATACCATAACTACAGCCTAGGACAAAACCAAATCGTTAAATGCACTCCACCAAATCAACCTTAGAAAGTACTATAAATTTACGCAAAGACCTTATTGAAGAATATCTTATCAATTACCTCGATCGTCTTGATAATAATCTTATAAGTCAGGCAATCAAATATTCAGTTCTAGGTGGCGGCAAACGTCTAAGGGGAATATTAACTTATTTAACTTATGAATCCCTAATTAACCGCACTTACTTAAGTAAAGATAGCCCAGTACTTGGTTTATGTGCAGCCATCGAAATGCTTCAGGCCATGAGTTTAATCCATGATGATTTACCCTGTATGGATAATGATGATTATCGTCGCGGTAAATTAACTAATCATAAAGTATACGGTGAAGGCATGGCTTTGCTAGCTGGGGATGCCTTAATTGTTTTAGCTAATGAGACAATTATCCATTGCTTAACCGAAAAAACTAAACCAGCCATTATTTTAAATATCTTACAAAATTTCAATCAAGCCATTGGCTTGAATGGTATGATTGGCGGGCAAGCCCTTGACATCGCCTATTCAAAAAACAGTCTCAATCAACCGCCAATAGAACAAATTCACAAATTAAAAACCGGCGCTTTTTTTGGTTTTGCCACCTGGTCAGGAGCTTATTTAGCCACCGAATCTAGTGAGCAAGCATCTGTATATAAGAAATTTGGCGAACTTTTAGGTCTAGCCTTTCAAATTGCTGACGACTTGCTTGATGCCACTCATTCATTAGATCAATTAGGCAAAAGCCCTGGTAAAGATCAATTAAATGATAAACTAACTTATGTAACTTTATATGGAATTGACAAAACTCAAGAAGCTCTGTCAAAGATACAGCAACAATGCTTAAATTTACTTCACCAACAAAATAGTGAATTTAATCCGACCTTTGAATATATAATCGACAAAGCAATTAATCGCCACCAATAACTCTTATGAAAAAAAATATTTATTCAACTACTTTTCTCCTGCTTCTATTAGCAACCAACACCCCCATGGCCTTGGCTGCTAATAACTATGTAAATCCTAACCAAAGAGGACCGCAAGTAATTTTAGTAACTATTTTTTGTAGCTTTTTTGCCCAGGCTATTAAAGTCTTTACAAAACTTATAAGAACTGGGACGGTTGATTTAAGAATGATGACCAAAAGTGGTGGGATGCCTTCAAGCCACAGCAGTTGTACCATGGGAATGGCAATTTCCGTTGGCCTGATTAATGGCTTTAATTCAGTATCATTTGCCATAGCTCTTTGCCTAGCGTTTATCGTAATGTATGATGCCGCCGGTGTAAGAAGAACGGTTGGCCTCCAAGCCAAAGTCCTTAATCAAATTGTCATGGAAATATTTTCAAATCATGCGCGTTTATCGTCAGCCCGCATTAAAGAATTTTTAGGTCATACGCCTAAAGAAGTCTTAGTTGGAGCTGCATTGGGAACAATAATTGCTTATTTAGCAAATTGGGCAATTATGAAATGTTCTTAATCTATAGCCGACAAGGGCTTGAAAACTAGAATACAAAGATTTTGTTCTCTATTATGAAAAGACTGTAATCATTGACTACATACATTTAATTTCAAATATGATATATAATTTTCTTCTTGGAAAGGGTTAATTCAGTTACTAACAAATTAAAGCCATTTAATAATTAAATTGACCATATTGCAAAAAAAATTTGTAAAAAACTTTTCTTATTATCAAAATAAATAATTTAGATAATAATTTCTTATACCAGTGTAGGACCCTATTTTTAAAAAGGAGGAAAGGTTAAACGATTAATCGTCGAACCTAAAAAAATAAATGAATACAATAGTTCAAAATAATACAGCCCCAAAAACAGTTCTACCCCGTAGATCACGTTTTCCGGGAAAAGAATCAGGATCGGTTTCTTTTAATTTGACCGCGATTGGTAGACAATTATTAAAAGATCAAGCTAGTGAAGCTAAAGTATCCAACGGTGATTATGTTGAAATGCTCATTAGAGAAAGAGATGGTTTGCCATCAATCAAAATTTCCAGCCAGGCTAAACAAACCGGACCAAAAGGTGGTGCCAAATCATATTTCTTTGGTAAAAACCGTGGTACTACTACAGCCGTATGCGTAACTCCAGTTGCTCATAAAATGCTTGATGCCCAGGTTGCCGAAGCTAAAATGAGTCGTGGTGACTATGTCGAATACTTACTGCGACTTAAAGGTAATATGTTGGATGAAACCCTTAAATCATGTGGAAGTGAAGCTGAAGAAGGTAGTATGAACGTAGTAACAACTATGGAAATTACTACAACGACGCAAGAATCACCAACCCCATGCAATACTGAAGAAGAATGCGCTCCTTGTGAAATGGATCCCCAACCAGCATCAAGACCAATGCCAAGTACACCAACTTCAAACAGTACGGTAAATAGCTTTTTTACACAAAACTGGTAAGTGTAAAAAAAGTCTAAAAAATCTCAACAAGCAATATAGTGTTGACAATTATGTCAATACTTAGCTAATCCTCCTTACGAAAACCGAAATTACTTAAAAGGTAATTTCGGTTTTCTTGGCTTATCAAGCTATCTAATGTATATATTATTTTTTACTAACTTAAGCATAAACTTCTTGATTACTCAATTAGTAACAGCTATAGTTATATTAAAGAAACACTTTACGCATATACAATCAGGTTAATTTATGCATAAGTTAGGATCCCTTGATTTACGTTTAAGTCGGTGTTAAACCTAAAGGTTATAAAATGAGTTATACATTAGATTATTTAACCAATCTCGAAAAAATTAACGATACTACTGAATATTTATCAAAATATTATTTGCCAGAAGTTAAAGTTTTAAGTTTCACTTACCCAAATCAATCCAGCAGTTCGAACATTAATTTATTGGCCAATAAATTAAATACCCGATTTAACTGGTTTGCCTTTGGTAAATCTAAAATTACTGATAATGGAATTTTTCAGTACAGCCCTGTGTCTGCACCAAATAATTTATTTAAACTTAGCCAAAACTTCATCAGTAATTATCTTTATCTAATATTGCATGATCTTGAAGATTTAGCCCAATTCAATAATGATGAATGGCAGGCGTACAAAGCCTGCAATGAGTCAATCGCCTATGCCTGTCAAAACACTTATTCAAACAGTCTGCCCAATATTTACTGGTTAAATAATTTTGAATTAGCTTTAGTACCACCATTTCTTGCTAATCAAAAAGGCAGTATTTTATGCCAATTCATTCATACATCATGGCCAAAATTTAAACCGTTAAAAAAACCTCACATTATCAAGGAAATTATCCAAGGTCTATTAAATAATAATTTAATTGGTTTTCAGTCAAAGACTTATTTAGAGAATTTTTTAACATACGTAAATTATCTAATTCCTAAGGCTAAAATTGATACTAATAATAATGAAATCGGTTTAAATGGCCACACCATCAAGTTGATAGCTAATCCCCTTGGTATTGATTTTCGTACCTGGCAAAAATTTGCCAAATTTGCCCGTCCTCATTCCACTCTGTTAAAACAGGAACATAAATTAGCCAATCAAATAATTTTAGGGGTTGATAAATTATGCCCGAGTAAAGGTATTATCGAAAAATTATCAGCTTTTGATTTGTTTTTAGCTAAAAATCAACAATGGCAAAAACGTATTCATTACGTCCAAATTTTAGGTAAACCAACTGGCGTTGGATCAATTTATGAAAATTATGCCACTAACGTAATGCAATCCATAGCTAAAATCAATAATAAATATCGGATTAATAACTGGGAACCAATTAAATTAATCAAACAAGAATTAACCCAGCAAGAATTAGCCTCATGGTACCAAGCCAGTGATGCTTTATTAATTAATTCAATTGCTGATGGCTTAAACTTAGTCGCAAAAGAGTATATTGCTAGCAGAATTGATGAACAAGGCGTTTTAATTTTAAGTCAAAATACTGGCTGCGCCAATGAAACAGCGCATGGAGCTTTAATTATCAATCCACATAATCCTGACAACATAGTAAACTCAATTGAAATAGCCTTGAGTCTGGATCCTGAAGAAAAGAAACGTCGCATGAATTTAATGCGTTATGCGGTAAATTATAATCAACTTCAAGACTGGGTAGTAACTTTTCTTGAATCAGCAATAAATACAACAAGCCTAGGCGTATAAATTAATTTAAACTTAAACCAGACTGCAACATTCAGTTAAGATACTTTTTAGAGAATTACTAACAAATTCTAAATCACTATCTTGTAATTCGGGATAAATAGGTAAGGATAAAACTTCCTGAGCCACGAGATTACTTTGCGGTAAATCCTTAGCCTTATAGTTAAGATAGCTAAAAGCTTTTTGTACATGCAAAGGCACGGGATAGTAAATCATACTACCAATTCCCTGCTGAGCTAACTTATCAGCAACTAAATCCCGTAAATTATGATTAGACTTAGTTTTTAACCTTACGGTATACTGATGCCACACATGCGTATTTAAATTGTTTTGAGTTAAATCATGGTCGTCAACAGGTAAAATCAACAAATCAGAAATACCACTTAACAGCTTATAATAAGTTTTAGCTAAAGTCATCCGTTTTAAAATCCAGGAATTTAAATAATTCAATTTCACATTTAATATTGCCGCCTGGATTTCATCTAAACGGCTGTTGTAACCAACTTCTTCATGATAATATCGCAAATCCATACCATGAGCTCGCAATCTTTTAATACGTTTATATAGTTCTAGACTATTTGTAGTTAAGGCACCAGCATCACCACAGGCACCGAGATTTTTAGTTGGATAAAAACTAATACAGCCAATATCTCCAAAACCACCCGTAGCTTGACCATTAAATTTAGCACCAATAGCCTGCGCATTATCTTCAATAACATAAAGCTTATGCTTGTGAGCAATTTTCATAATTTTATCCATTGGACTAGGTTTGCCATAAAGGTGAACCGGAATAATTGCTTTAGTCTTTGGTGTTATAAGCGCTTCTAATAATTCGGGATTCAGATTAAAGGTATTAACATCAATATCAATAAATACGGGCTTAGCCCCGACTAAATGAATAGCTTCAGCTGTAGCAGCAAAAGTAAACGAAGGGGTAATGACTTCATCGCCTAAGCCAATATCTAAAGCCCTTAAAGCAATAATTAAAGCATCAGTACCATTGGCTACTCCAACAGCATATTTACAATCACAGAATTTAGCAATATTTTCTTCAAAGGTAGTAACATTTTGACCAAGAATATAACTGCCACCTCTTAACGTCGTAATGACTGCCTCTTCAATAGCAGAACCAATTATTTGGTGTTGTTTTTTTAAATCTAGTATCGGAATTTTCATGATCAATAACCTAAGCCATTATACAACAAAATCAAGCGTAACAAAATAGTCATGATTTATTTTGTTACGCTTGAAGCTTAAAATTATACTTATTTTAATTGCTAATTAACTTGATTATTTTTTCTTAACCGATCCAGCTGAAGCAACCGTTCGCGATAGTGCATTAGTTACAAACAAATTTAAACTAACACCTTCTTTTTTGGAACGTTCTACTAAAGCTTGATGTAATGATTTGGGCAATCTTACCGTAAATTTACCACTAAAAGGATAATCACGATTACTAGAACTAATATTTTTTAAAGACATACCTACAGCATTTGATCTTTCCTTGGTTAATCTTTTGACTTTAGCTTGCGC
Source organism: bacterium (assembly GCA_021815785.1). Lineage (GTDB taxonomy): Bacteria > Cyanobacteriota > Vampirovibrionia > Obscuribacterales > JAKAZS01 > JAKAZS01. Next base: position 28,838 of record JAKAZS010000025.1, on the reverse strand, counting down.
CAGACTAAGTTTAGGACTTTTGCCTTTAGCCTTCACAACTGTAGCCTTTTTGACCAATTTTAATGGTGCTTTAGCCTTTTTAGCAACAACTTTTACTTTTTTACTGGCCATTTTAGCTACAGGCTTTGCCTTAACACTAACAGCTTTTTTAGCCTTAGATTTTAATTTGGTTGATTTAGCCATAGTTATCTCCTTTCTAGATTAAATTATTTTAATAACATTAAAGAATTTGGTAATTATTCTTTATATGTGCGTGGTATTGAATTCCTTTGCACCATTTTAGGTGTCATTATCATTATACCCAAATATCTATACATTAATACCATAAGTATGTATCTATTGCATAAAAAATAGTATTATTTAATATATAAATACACTTTGATGCCATATCTGGTGCGGTATCGTAATTAATGGCTAGTATCAGTTAGAATATTAACAGTTCTTAAAATTTAGCTTAGGGGGTAATACCTTAAAATTGAAAATACTAATCGTTAAAATAAGCGCTCTAGGGGATGTAATACACTCTTTACCAGTTGCCAGCCTCTTAAAAGATACCATTCCAGATTTAAACTTGCATTATGTAGTTGGCGAATTGAGCAAAGACCTTTTAATAAATAATCCAATAATTGATAAAGTTTTTATTTTACCTAAATCTAAAAATTCAAACTTTCTTAATTCATTTATCAACATTATCAAAGCCGTAAGAAAAGAAAAATATGATGCCGTAATCGATCTTCAGGGATTACTTAAAAGTGGTTTAATTACCGGCTTAACCAAAGCACCAATTAGAATTGGCTTTAGCAAGGCTCGCGAGGGAGCTAATCTTTTCTATAATTATCGGCTAGATACTGGTGACTATTTTGATATCAATCAGCCGATAATTAACCAAAACTTAAAATTAGGCCAATTTTTAATTAAATTACTAAATTTAGCGATTCCAGACAATCCTCAAATTAAATTTTCCTTTCCAATACCAGATACCATAAATAAAGAGAAAATTGAGAATCTAATTAAATACCACCATAATATCTCCATCCCGAATCAAGATTCAGCCTTAAACGAATCGACTCAAGCGCTAATAGTATTTATAACTAAAACGACTTGGGTAACCAAAAACTACCCCGAATCAAGTTTTATTCAACTAATTAATGAATTAGCTAAAAAGCTATCGGCCAAAATCATCTTAATTGGTAGTAGCGCTGATGCCCAAACTAACCAGAATATCATTAACGGACTTGATTCTAAAGATAATATCTATGATTTAACCAATCAAACCAACCTTATTGATTTAATTTATTTATTTAATATTGCCAGCCTCGTAATTGGTGGCGACACTGGACCTATGCATTTAGCTAGTGCAATTGAAAAAGCTAATATCATAGCCATTTACGGAGCCAGCCCTAAAAAAAGAAATGGCCCATATGGTAAACTAGCCAAAACCATTAGCCTCGACTTAAACTGTCAGCCCTGTTTTAAAACCAAATGCCCAATTAAAACCCTAGCCTGTCTAAAAGATCTTCATCCCCAGCTAATACTTGAGCAAATCCAAGCGTTATACAAGTTTTAAGCCTTAATAACTAACTGCCAAAAATCCATTGCTCACCAGTATGATGCCAGGTTGTAATTAATTCACTGTCTTTAAAATGCAATGATATTTCACGCTTGGCATTTTCCACACTGTCAGCACCATGGACAAGATTACGGCCAATTTCAGCGGCAAAATCACCACGAATTGTTCCCATAGCTGCCTGCACAGGATTAGTTGCCCCAATAACGCTACGGGCAATTAACACGGCATGTTTCCCTTGGAAAGCCATGGTGACAATTGGTCCAGATGTAATATATTTTACTAAATCATCAAAGAAGGGTTTGCCTTCATGCTCACAATAATGCGAAAGGGCAACTTCAAGAGGCAATTGGACAAATTTAAGGGCAATTAACTTTAAACCCCGAGCTTCAATTCGACGAATAACTTCACCAACTAATCCTCTTTGAACACCATCTGGCTTAACCGCTACAAAAGTTCTTTCTTCCATATCTGACATTTGTCTTCTCCCTTTAATAAATTTACCTGGACTTTACAATATTTTTCACTTGGGAATTTTATCCAATTTACTTATTTTAGGATCAATTAGCCGAGTTCCGATATTTTTAAAGGAAATATTATACATTTTGTTTACTTGACCAATAACACTAACAATTTTGCCAAGACCAAATTTATCGTGCATCACTAAATCACCTATGGCAAAATTGGTTTCATAACCAGTTCTATCTTGATTACCCAAATTAGTTTTATTGATTCCACCAGGAGTAGCTACAGGCGTTTGCTTAAAATTGTTTATACCAATTCGAGCAGGTCCAGCTGGTCCAGGTGCTCGGACAATGTCCCGATTGGTTCGGGTTGAGTTATTACTGTAATTAGTTTTAGCCGAATTGTTAAAATTATATTTAATAGTGGTATCTGGTGAATTATGTCGGTTTAATAATTCAGGGTTAATTTCTAATAAAAATCGGCTCGGGATTGTGGAAATTTGACAGGTGTTACGGTTAGTATCTTTAGATCTTAAATTAATCATCCGTTCTTTAGAATAGCTCAAAAAAAGCTGATTTTTAGCTCGGGTTACCGCAACATACATTAAACGACGCTCTTCTTCAAGCGCTTTTTCATTGTCAATACTTCGTAAATGAGGCAAAGTCTTTTCTTCAAGCCCAACTAAAAACACCTGATCATATTCTAAACCTTTAGCTAAATGTATAGTCATTAATGACAAAGAGTCAGAACTTTCTTTTAAACTGTCAAGATCACTTAACAGCGAAATGCGGGCCAAATAATTTTCTAAATTAGCATCATTAAAGTCTTGAACAAATTCCTTAGCACTAGATATCAGTTCAGCAATATTTTCCATAGGTGAATTGGCATTACTGCCTTTCTCTTCACTGGCCTGTTTTTCAAGCATTCGACGATAACCTGTCTCACCAATAATAGTTTCAATCAATTCATCAATTGGCATACTTTTTTCTAAAAATTTGAAAGAACTAATTAACCGGGCAAATTCATTTAAGGTTTCCTGATTTTTTTTGGATAAGGTAGCAATGTTTTGTGCCTGTAAAGAAGCCTCAAGCATTCCCAAATTATTAGCTCGGGCAAATTCTTCTAATTTAGTCAGAGAAACATCACCGATACCACGTTTGGGGTTGGCAATCGCCCGATTAAAGGCTTGGCCATCACGAGAATTGTAAATTAATTTCAAATAGGCCATCACGTCTCTAATTTCAGCTCTGTCATAGAAACGACTAGCACCAATAATTTTATATGGTATCTGATTAGCAAAGGCAATTTCTTCAAAAGCTCTACTTTGTGCATTAGTACGATATAAAATCACACAGTTTTTTAGCGAAATATTTTCATACCGCAGTCGTTTAATGCGATCAATTACATAGCGAGCTTCATCAATTTCATTACTGGCTTCATATAAACCAATTTTTGATCCATCATCGCGATTACAGCGCAATACCTTATCAATTCTTTCATGGTTATTTTTAATAATACTATTAGCTGCATCCAAAATTACTCTTTTAGATCGATAATTATCTTCTAATTTAATGAGTACGTTGTGCGCAAAATCTTTCTGATAATCTAAAACCACTTTATAATCAGCTTTACGCCAAGAGTAAATGGACTGATCAATATCACCTACAGCCATTATGGATGCCTTATCCCAAGAATTGCGCTTCTCATTAGCTAAAATTTTAATTAATTCATATTGCGATCTGCTCGTATCTTGAAATTCATCAACTAAAATATGCTGATATCGTCTTTGCCACTTTTGCAAAACTGCTTCATTGGTTAAAAACAGTTCTAATGTATAAAAAATCAAATCATCAAAATCCAAAGCGTTATTTTGCGCTAACTCAATCTGATACAGACGATAAATGTGGGCAATTTTTTCCTGGCGATAATTACCGGCCTTTTCAATAGCCTTGTTGAAAGATAGTCCATCAGCTTTTAAATTGGAAATCTGAAATTTTATGTCTTTCTTATCATAAACAGTTTCATCCAGATTTAAGTTGTGAATAATCTTTTTCAAAACTGATAACGAGTCGGATTCATTATAAATTACAAAATTCGAACTTAAATTATTAAGTTCACGATTATTCAAATGCTCAATGTCCTGCCTTAAAATTCGACTACAAATACTATGAAAAGTCCCCAGCGTAAGCGAATTTACATCATACTCATTAAGGAAACGCGAAATTCGCACTTTCATTTCACTGGCCGCCTTATTAGTAAAGGTTACTGCTAGTATTGAATATGGTGATTGACCTAATTCATTGATTAAATACATAATCCGCTGAGTTAACACCAGCGTTTTGCCACTACCAGCTCCAGCAATTACTAAGGCTGGACCAAAACCTAAACTAACAGCCTGTTTTTGTTCAGGATTTAACTTAGCGATGGGGTTACTTGTCAAGGTTTCAACCATAAAAATTTTACATCCTTATATATACAAACTATATCGGAAAGTTATCAAGATTTAATTAAATAAGAGATTAGTTTATCATAAAAATTACGAAAGCAAATGACCAAAAGTCTAAATTTCTTTAACTTAATAATCTAAACACCTTGTCAATATTGATTTTGTTCAAATCAATTAAATATTAGAAAATATTGTAAAATCGATTGTTGCATCATTAACGAATCAGGCAAAATGACGTTATCCAAATTTATAACCACCTAAAAAGTTTAGCTAAAGTCAAGAATTTAAATGCGGAATTTTAATGATTATATTTAAATTAAATGACAAAGCTTAAACAAATGCTAGCCAAATTAATGATTTTATTATAAATTTATTAAATATCTTACCTGGAGAAATCTTTACTAAAATGAATATAGGTGAACCAAGTACCATAACTATTCCATCTGTTGATGAATTAGCTCAAGAATTATTAATTATACAGCAATCAGGTCCCCGAAAAATTGCCATTATCGGCACGCGAAATCTGCCCTTAACCCACCAACAACTAGTAGAAATGTTAAGCTATGCCTTAGTGTTATGCGGCAATCAAATTGTAACATCAGGTGGTGCCAATGGGACGAATATGGCCGTAATAAGAGGCGCTCAACGAGCTAATTCCGATCGCCTGGAAATTATCCTACCCCAAACCATTGCTCAACAGCCGAGCGAAGTCCAGGATTTGCTTATTGGCATTAAAAATATTCATGAATACCCCGACCGTCGATCAATGACTTTAGCTGATGCCAGTAAACTCTGTAATCATGAAATTATCGACCGTAGTCAACAGACTATTTGTTTCCTCTTTCATACCAGTAATACTCTTATTGAAGCAGTTGCTTACGCTAAAGATCATCGAAAAATAGTAACTAGTTTTTACTTGGATTAATTTTCTTGAATTTTATCAACTTCCCACCCACTTTAACCAATTATTTTTTTGTAATTTTACTGATAATTGTCATTGGGATAGTTATTTCAATCGTATTTTACCCGCTTTTAATAAATTTTTTAACTAAACGTGAATTAGGCCAGAACATTCGCAGTGATGGTCCACAAAGTCATTTAGCTAAAGCTAAAACCCCAACGATGGGTGGGGTTATCTTTATTTTCATCACAATTTACATGTCTATCGCCACTTGTAAGTTTTTACAAATCGATCTGTTATTTTTGCCATGGATGTTAATTTTAGGCTTTGGCTGTGGACTTATTGGCTTTATTGATGATTTGGCCAAAGTTCTAAATAAAACCAATAAAGGTATATCTGGCTATATTAGACTAATTTTAGAAGGAATCATTGGCATGATTGCTTCTTACTATACCGTTAAAACCTGGAATCATTCATTTGATGAATTAGTTAAAAATTTTACCGGCTATATTTTTGAACTCAAAATACCCGGATCGCCATTCAATCATTTCCCCGTAATTTCTTATATTTACAGTGCCTTTATGCAGGCCGCCTGTTGTAATTCAATTAATATTCATGATGGCATGGATGGTCTAGCCGCTGGCACCAGCAGCCTATCTTTTATGACTATGGCGTTTATTTTCTTAATGCTAGGTGAAATTGAGCTGGCTATTATTTGTGCAAGTATAACTGGAGCGCTTCTAGGCTTTTTAATGTTTAATTGCCATAAAGCCAAAATTTTTATGGGTGATACCGGTAGTCTCTTTATTGGCGGTATGTTTGGCTTAATAATCATCAGTTATCAGTTCAATTTAATGCTAATTGCATTAATGATCATCCCTGCACTAGAAACCTTATCAGTTATTTTCCAAGTGCTTTATTTTAAAGCAACTAAAGAGCTTAATCTAAATGAATTACCAGCTAACAGTCTCTATTTTAAATTAACTGACCCTTTAAAAAAACTATACTTATTCGGTTATAAAATAATCAAAAAAATTCCTGGGGAAGGCAAACGTTTATTTAAAATGGCTCCAATTCACCATCACTTTGAAATAGTCTTAGCCCCAAAATTTAGTGAATGGCAGGTTGTGAATATTTTTTGGCTCTGTCAGCTGATTATCTGTGTAGGAGTTTTAATATTTTTTAATTTCTCTATTGGTACTATTCATTAACAAATAGTATTTTACTACCGTCAAAAACTTTTGCTAGTTCAAGCTTAAGATGTTTCAATAATAATACTATTCATTAATTAGAATTATTTTCCAGTTTAAGAACATTTTCAGGGTTTAAGACTTCAGCAATTTTATCTAAAACTTCAGGAACCATAATTCGATTCATACATTTACCTGGCTGATGTAAAGCCGCAACCTTACAGGTGTTATATTCATGGCACTCACAAGAACGACTTTGATCCAGGACTAAATGTTCACAACCAAATGGTCCGGTAAAGTAAGCTGGCGTTGGCCCATATAAACCAATGGTTGGCTTGCCGACAGCAACAGCCAGGTGATTTATACCAGTATCTGGTGCGATTATAAGTTCACAATGACTGATAAAAATGGCTAGCTCAGCCAAATCCATTACACCAGTTAGATTAACGCAATTGCCCTCTACTTGCATCCGCACTACTTCGCAACTGGTGCGTTCTTCGTCAAAACCAATTAATACTGGTGTCACGTTATATTTGTGTAAAATATTATCAATTAGATAACTCCAGGCTTCACTAATCCAGCCCCGACTAGGATAATTAGGGTTAATACCGGCAACAATTCCAATAATTGGTTTATTATCTAAATTATACTTTTGACAAATTTCAGCAAAAGTGCTTTTTGATACTGATTCCGGAAACAAGGTTGGAAACAAAGGCTTCGGTATAGTAGGACAAATTGGGGCAATTGTGTCAAGATAACTTCTAGCCAAATGTTTAATATTTCCCGAATACAAATCAGGCTTAACAAATTTCAGATACTTAGCATTAGAAAACCAAGATAAACTTAATTCATTTAAACTAAACAAATCAACAATTAAATCTGGGCTAAACGATTCAATTAAGCTAATCTTTTTTTCTAAATCATCATATAGGGAACAGTCAATAGTTTCATCAATATAAGGACACATACTTAAAAGCAGGTCTTTATACTCCGGTTTCATTAAATAGGTAATATTGGCAACTTGAAAATTGGCCTTAAGTGCACTGGCTACTGGTGTGCTTAAAATTAAATTGCCTAGATTGGCTTCATTAATCACTAAAATATTAGTAAAAACCGAAAAATCATTAGTTTGATTAAAACCGTTTTTAATAAATGATTTTATGATTTTCCAATAACTCATAATTGATAAAATCCAAACTGCCTAAATTCAATGAAAATTAACTATACACCAATTTAAAAATAAATATTATGCTATTATAAACCAAAATTTAGCCCCGACTGTATTTAATATTTCTCCTGACAACCAATTAATACAGCCTATACTTATGACTAAATTTAACATCAGTAAAACTCATCTTTTACCATATAATTTTTTACCTCAACTTAACTTACACTTTCTTCTAAAGCTTAATTTATAATTTACCTGATACAAATGAATCTCTTTTAAAGTTAGCAGTATAAACCGCAGGCAATAAGGTAAAGAATATTTTAATTCACCTTATGAAAATGGATTTGCTTTAAAGGATGTGCTCGCAGAACATTTTCAAAAAAATCTTCAATAAACAGCTTTATTTGTAATTTTAACTCTTCTTCATTTAGATTATTCGTATTTTCACTATGAAAACGGTCTTTAACATAACTTATGAGTTGTTGCTGAATATCTAATGTAGACTTATATTTAGGCATTAATAAACCTTTCATTTTCACTACTGGATCTTGAATAATCAAATTATCCTTATTAAACACAAACGCCATGCTAATAACCCCTTCATCCATTAAAAGCCGGCGTTCACTGATAACATCAAGATTAATATCCCAGTTCTTGTAACTTTCAATAAATTTTTTATGAGCAGGAACCTTATCAACAATTTTGGCAATAGACGTGTCCATTTCTAAAACATCACCATTATCCATAACAAAAATATTTTCTGGGGCTATACCACAGGATCGAGCCAACTCGCCGTGTTTAACCAACATGCGATATTCACCATGAATTGGGATGAAAAATTTTGGTTTAGCCATTTCAAGCATTAATCTTTGCTCAGACTTACTAGCATGTCCCGATACATGGATTCCGGATTTTTTACCATAAATAACATTAGCGCCATGAAAAAACAGTCCGTTAATGGTATTTGCAACCAATCGTTCATTACCGGGAATCGGTGTTGCCGAAAATAACACGGTATCACCAGGGGTAATTTTAATTTGTTTATGTTCAGCTAGCGCCATCCGGTTTAAGGCAGCCAAAGGCTCGCCTTGGCTGCCAGTAGTTAATACCACTATTTGTTCTTTGGGTAGATGAGGTAAATCGCCCACCGGTACAATTAAATTATCACTAAAAGCAATATAGCCAAGATCACGAGCCACTTTAGCATATTTCAACATTGACCTGCCTAAAATTGCCACTTTACGATCATAAATCTGCGCAGTTTCTAATACCTGTGCCATACGATGGATATTACTGGCAAAAGTAGTTACAATAATCCGTTCCTTAGCATTGCGAAAAATCTCATGAAACTTTGGTTTAATCACAGCCTCAGACGGTGTATAGCCATCTCGTTCAATATTGGTACTATCACTCATTAATAATAATAAATTTTCATTACCAACTTCAATAAGACTTTGAAAATCATACTGTTTACCGTCAATTGGTGTGTAATCAAATTTAAAATCACCAGTGTGAATAATTAAGCCCAATGGTGTTTTAATAATAATAGAAAAAGCATCAGCAATAGAATGGGTACAAGCAATAAATTTAACTTCGAAATAATTACCAATACTTACAACATCCTTTGCTTCAACATTAATTAACGTTGTCGATTTAACTAAATCATGTTCAATTAATTTATGTTCTAATAAACCATTGGTTAATTTGGACGTGAGAATTTTGGGTACTTTAACTTCTTTTAAAAGATAAGGCACACCACCAATATGATCTTCATGACCATGAGTTAAAACTAAGGCTTTAATTTTTGCCTGATTTTCTTTTAAATAAGAATAATTAGGGATTAAAATATCGACGCCAATTAGACTGTCATCAGGGAAACCAAGGCCACAATCGATTATCAAAATCTCATCAGCAATTTCTAACGCCATGGTATTAGCACCAATTTCGCCAAGTCCACCAAGAGGAATAATTTTAATTTTTAGATTTTCCATATTTATCGTATTTAAACTAACATTTGTTCAAAGATTTAAGCTCAGTGAATTGCATCATTGTTTCAGTTATGATTTTTTTTGATTCAGGAGATAACTGCGTCAGAGGCAATCTTACATAAGGTTTAATTAAACCAATTTGAGCTAAGGCAAATTTTACACAGACTGGATTAGGTTCAATAAATAAATTTTTAAATAACAGCAGACACTTTTTATGAATAGCTTTAGCTAGCGCTAAATCTTGATTAAAATAAGCTTTAATTAAATTATTAATTTCGCTACCGATCAAATGACTGGCAACACTAATAACACCACAAGCACCTAGACGTAAAAATGCCAGGGTAAATTCGTCATCACCACTGTAAACCCTTAGTCCGTCGTTTTTATTTAAATCAAGTTCATTAGCCTTATTTAAATTACCCGTAGAGTCTTTAAGATACTGAATGTTGTTACATGTTTGATTAAGTTCCAAAATAGTCTGATTTTCAATAGTAATACCGGATCTTCCGGGAATATTATAAATAATAACAGGGAGATTAACACTGTTAGCAATGGCTGTAAAATGGGCTATAAGACCGGATTGATTCGGTTTGTTGTAATATGGTGCCACAACTAGCAAACCATCAGCACCAATACTTTGAGCCTGCTTACTTAATTCAATTGACTTTTTAGTATCATTGGTACCAGATCCAAAAACAACTTTAATTCTACCCTTAACCTGTTCTATGGTAAATTTAAGCAATTCGAATTTTTCGGATTCACTTAAAGTTGGACTCTCTCCGGTAGTACCAGATACTACAACAGCCGAAGATCCTGTGTCAATTAAATGTTCAAGAACATTAGCATAGGCTTGAAAATCAATAGCTAAGTCCTCGTCAAATGGAGTTACAACTGCCGTTATAACTCGGCCGAACTCAAGATTCTTATTTTCATTCATAAATATATTTCAATTATCTCCCCATTATTATTTTTCATCATTGCCTAGTAATTATGCACCTGTAGATTATACCAAACTAAAATTAAGCAAATTATACTTAATTAAATATTCAGCAATTTTCACAGTATTAAGAGCTGCACCAATTCTTAAATTATCACTAACTACCCATAAATTAAACCCATTAATTGATGAAGTGTCTTTACGGATGCGTGAGACATAAACTGGATCGCTGGCCGCTGCCTCTAATGGTGTTATGTACTCAGCCTTTAGCGGATCGTCAATTACTTTAATTAAACTATGCCGGGCTAAACTATCACGCACTTCATCAATTGAAACTGTTTGTTTTAAATCTACCGTAACCGATTCACTATGCCCAACAAATACCGGAACCCGAACAGCGGTACAAGTTATTAACAAATCAGGGCGGTGAAGGATTTTACGACTTTCATTAATTACTTTAATTTCTTCTTTGGTATAACCATTATCCAGGAATTTATCAATATGAGGGATTAAATTAAACGCAATCTGTTTGGGTAATATTTTAGTAGTAATATCCATTTTGGTATGCCACTGACTGACTTGTTCACTCAACTCTTCCATAGCTTCTTTACCAGCACCACTAACGGATTGATAAGTGGAAACAATAACGCGGGTCAAACCAGCTAAATCATCTAATACTTTTAAAACTGGTACCAATTGGCTTGTTGAACAATTAGGATTAGCAATAATACCTCGATGATTTTTTAAATCTTCACCATTTACTTCAGGAACCACTAAAGGCACATTAGTATCCATGCGAAAAGCATTTGAATTATCAATAAAACAAGCACCTTCTTCTACAGCTGATTTGGCATATAATTTAGCAATATCTTCGCCACTACTGGCTAAAACTATATCAATGTCTTTAAAAGAATTATTATTAACCTCTTCAACAGTTAATAGCTCATCTTTAAATTTTAAATTTTGGTCTTTGGACTTACTGCTAGCGAGCAATTTTAAATTTTTTATCGGAAAATTGCGTTCACTTAAAGTACGCAAGAGTTCCTGGCCAACTTTGCCAGTAGCACCTAATATTGCTACATTATACTGCTTTTCCATTTTTTCTTTTTCCTTTTTAATAACTTTTAAAGTGTGGCTTACGAAATATAGATTTCAGCTGATTAAGCCATTTCTTTAATCAATGGTCAGAATATTTTCTAAACCGCGTGTTAAGCCCTGTAAATTAGTGACTTTATTTAAAGCTAACATTATTCCTTTACTAAAGCAATTAGTGTTAAAACTACTATGGGTAATTTTTAACAATTCTCCACCACTACCAAAATCAACTTCCTGATGAGATATTAATCCCGGTAACCTTAAACTATGAACCCTTATACCCGATTTCGACTTACCACCTCGAACTGATTCAATTAATTCATGTTCCTGTGTAGAACTTACATTAAACTGCTTAGCCAAACTTTCCATTTTATCTATTGTATATAAAGCCGTGCCAGATGGAGCGTCAGTTTTTTGGGGATCGTGCAATTCAATAATTTCAACATTATCAAACCATTTACTAGCCTGACTGGCAAATTCAATCATTAGGACCGCACCAAGCGAAAAGTTGGGAACAATTAATATTGGGGTATCATATTCCCGTACCGCCTGATTAAATTTAACCAGGATATCGCTCGTAATACCACTAGTACCAGTAACAAAAGGAATTTTATGACTTACGGCCATTAATCCTAATTCTAAGCAAAATTCCCTATCCGTAAAATCGATAACAATATCAATCTTTTCTTGAGTAAAATCAATTTTATCGGTAATAATTAAATTATTAAACGCCTCAATATTTAGATACTTACCTAAATTCTGACCAATATAACTAGCCTTAGCCTTGCCTAAAGCTAAGGTTAATTTAAAATCAGGATTACCCGCTAACAAATTAGCAGTCAATCGGCCCATGCGTCCATTGATTCCAGAGATTAGAACATTTTTTACTGACATATACTAAATTCCAGCCATTTCTTCTTGATGCAAATTATTGATTTTTCCGGTAGAACCAAACCCCCGACTACCTCGATTTGTATTGAGCGATAATTCAGTAGTTTCAATAAAATTTACTGCCGGTAATTTTTGAATTACCAATTGTGCAATACGTTCATCTGGCATTATGGTATAGTCTTCTTCACCCAGATTGATAATTAACACGATGATTTCGCCACGATAATCACTATCGATTGTACCCACACAATTGGTGAGCGTTAAACCATAGTTAGCGGCTAGCCCTGATCGAGGACGAATTTGGGCTTCATAACCATCAGGTATTTCAATGATAATACCGGTAGGAATTTTAACCCGCGAGAGTTTTTTGACCACAACTGGACCTTTGATATTGGCCTGTAAATCAAAGCCGGCTGCTCCACTGGTTGCTTTAACCGGAGTATAATTACAGTTATTAATTTTTTTAAAATTTATTTCCAGCATTATTTTTTCACCTGCAAATCTTCGATTATTTTATCATGACTACAAAACCCAAATAAAGTATAACTTAACTTTCATGAATATATTTGCAAGTTGAAATTACTGATAAAAGTAAGTCCTTCATCTAAGTCTACGTTATTGATAAAATTTCACTGACAAGGCTTAACGTTTAAAGATTATTTATTAATTTACGACCGTACTTATCTGTAATAACCAAAAATATTAAAAAATAGCTTAAATTACATTAAATTAATTTAAGTTTAATAGATTTAAAAATTTACGCAAATTGACCGACTAAATAAACACTTTCAAAGCCTCAGTTACTTTTACTATTGACCAAAGTTTAAGTTAATATAATTTCTAACTATCCAAACACTACCAATTAAGAAAAATATATCTTAAAATGAAATATACTACTTTAAATAATTTTGCCGGCGTAGCTCAGTTGGTAGAGCAACGGTTTCGTAAACCGTAGGTCAGGGGTTCGAATCCCCTTGTCGGCTTTTAAAAATATCCCAAAATTCCTATATGCAAAAACCGCACTAATAACACCAAGACGGGTCCGTTAAGTCATCGGCTTTTTAAAATAGTCATAATTCCTATATGCAAAGACAACGACATTGCCAAAGGCTCGCTTAAACAAAGCTTTAATTAAGGCATACCAAATAAGGCTGCCCCACCAACGATATTACTAAGACTGCCAAATATTCCCGAGACCCCACCAGTTCCACTATTAGCCCATTCACCACCAGGGATTAAAAATTCATCAGCGCCCCAGGCTGAAGGCATATAACTGTTGTGACCAGTAGTTAGACCCAAGTTTGATGTTGAGCTAGCTATACCCCAGCCAATCCGATTTTGCGCCGCAAAACCTTCAATTGGAGTAGGTGCTAACGGTGAATTAGTTACTAACCCTGGTGTTGGCGCTAAGCCAGATTGAGCAAACACCCCAGTACCTTCATCACCATAAATTTGTTCCATATTTGCCCCAGAACTAAAGACAAAACTATCCAAAGTTGTTGGTGGTAAACCATTTAACTGCTGATAAATAGCTCCTGGAGTCAAATTAAATCCAGGCATACTCGACATATTACCCGGAGATGTTAATCCCGTTGGCGTTCCATTCGTATACCCAACCGTATTTGATCCGCCCAATCCCGGTATTAATGAGGTCAACGAATTAAAACCCTGGGCATAACTTGCTGATAAAGGGTTAACCAACAAATTAATAATTATCGCTAAACCTAAAACATTTCTTAAACCAAATAATTTATTAAAACCAGTTTTAAACATTTTATTATCCTTTTAAATTAAAAACCATAGTAAATAGCAGAAAGAAACTTAGGGAATATAACCAAAATACACCGATCCACCTGGAGCATAGTAAGGTAATGGTAAAACACCAAATACCGGCGCTAGTCCTTTAGAAGTAGCTGGGCGCAAACCCAAGTTTTGACTCCCGGTTGGAGTAGGTACAGCAGCGCCAGGATTAATAGTACCTATACCAGTTGGACTGGAAGTATTACCAAACGTTCCTGCATTATAAGCTGGGGCAACTCCAGTTGTTGGGGCTGGCGCATTGCCTGGCGTAGTTACCGGAGTATTAGCTGGCGGTAATGGCGCTGTAGTTGTAACAGGAGCCAGAGCTGCTCCAGGAGTTGTGCTGACTTGGTATAGTGTATTTACCGAATAATTAGTGGCTGAAGTAACCGGCAAATTAGATCCGGCTAAATAATATGCTGATGGATTGCTAATAGTTGTAGTTGTGCCATTGGAATAATAAAGCGTATTACCTTGAAGGTACATGGGTGCGTTAGAACTATAAATTGGATTACTTACAGTTCCTGCGCCCGAATTAGTTGAAGAAGTGAAACTATTTAAACTATTAACTGAACTACTGGTAGGGGTCGCAGATGTGCCGGACAAATTACCCAAATCATAACTTGATTGAGCAAAGACCACATTAACACTACTTATAAAAACTGTGGCCAGCATTACTAAACTTAATGACAATTTAATCATAACAATCCTAATCCTCAACTTTTTTAAAATCCAAACATATTGGATATGCTATTAAACCCAGAACTTACACTGCTTCCACTTACACCAAACATATTAGTTATGCTATTAAAGCTACTGCCAAATAATGATGACCCCAAACCAAAACCACCACCAAAACCACTGCCAAAATTAGGACCGCCACTAGCCGCCGTAAGCGTAGGGTCATAATATCCCGTTGTCTTACAAGGCATATCGCAAATATTGCCATCAAAAGATGAAGTCGATACTGGTGGCAACATCCCAAATCCATAATAATCATTAACGCCCGTCATCCCAGGAGCTATGCTAGCAGCCAGGCTTGGCAGTATCGAAAATCCATAACTAAACCCACCCGATGAAAACGGCAACATATTTACTGAACTCATACCCATAAGACCATTTTGAGCGCTTTGAAGGCCAGGGACATTCTGCGGTATCGTCGGGATACTTACCGATGGTGCAATCGTCTGATTGCTAGTCATTTGTGAAGTATTGCCATAACTTCCGGTAGCTCCAGCTGAATTATATGGTGACGAATTAAAATCAAACGGATTAGCACTTTGTGCAAAAGCCCAATTTGGTATTAACAATAAACTTAGCAAAACGAGGCTAAATAATGAAATCCTTGTATTAAATCGATAGTAATTGCTGAAGATATTATGCATAATATAAAGCCCCAAAATAAAATTTACGCTGACCTAAATCCATAAACACATGTGCTATAGTATTTGTACCCAAATATTATAAAATCAAAACCAAAAATATTAATTTTTACTAATTTACAATATCATATCACCATTCAATTGGATGTCAATATTAAATTTTAAAATTTAATCTTAATTCTTTGATTAATTAGCCCGTTTACCCAATATTCAAATTTCGCCTAACGAAATATTACCCCGACAAATTCAAACTATCATTTATCGCATTAATGCCTATAACCAATAAACTTATCTTAGGAATTGAAAGCAGTTGTGACGAGTCAGCTATTGCTATTGTCGAAAATGGTCGAAAAATAATTACGTCACAAATTGAAAGCCAAATTAACCTGCATGAAAAATATGGTGGCGTGGTTCCAGAAATCGCCTCAAGATACCATGTTCAGGCAATTACAGATTTGCTTGAAACAGCTTTATCAACCAGTAACATCAATCCGGCAAGTTTAAGTGCAATTGCCTGTACCCAAGGTCCTGGTTTAATTGGCACTTTACTGGTCGGCTTAAATACCGCTAAAGCCTTGAGCTTTGCCTGGAATAAACCGTTACTTGGCGTCAATCATCTTTATGCACATATTTGTTCTTGCCTGTTGGAAAGTAACTTAGAGCCGCCATTTCTAGCCTTATTAATTAGTGGTGGCCATACTGAACTTAGACTTTTTGAGTCCTATACTAAATCACAGTTAATTGGTGAAAGCCTTGATGATGCTATTGGGGAAGCCTTTGATAAAATTGCCCGCATCCTTAGCTTAAAATATCCTGGTGGCCCTGAATTAGAGAACCTAGCCAAATCAGGGGATTTAAACTATGTTAAATTTCCAGTAGCTAAAGTAAGCAATTATGATTTTAGTTTTAGCGGACTTAAAACTAACATATACCGTTACTGTGAAAAGAATCCTCAATACGATGCTGCAAGCGTTGCCGCCTGCGCTCAATCAGCTTTAACGCAAGCCTTATTGACCAAAACCTTAAAAGCAATCAATGATTTTAAAGCAAATAAATTAGTAGTCTGTGGTGGCGTATCTGCTAATAACTTTATTCGCCAACAATTTTTAAACAACATTCAAATACCGATTAATTTTCCGAACCTCAATTTTTGCACTGATAATGCAGCCATGATTGCTAGTGCAGCTTATTTCAATCCACAACCAATAACGTATAATGCAACTGTATTTTCTCGATCTGAACAGCTAGCCTAACTATTATATTGATGTAACTATGGACCTACTACCATATTTATATGGTATTTTCCACAGGATAAACAGTATTAATAAAGCCAAAGCAAAATATCATGATAATATAAAAATATAATTAAATATTTTACTAGTCAAAATGGTTGTCACAAATATGTCATTTACGGATAAAACTTTAATTTGCAAAGACTGTAACTGTGAATTTTTATTTACGGCTGGTGAGCAAGAGTTTTTTCATGCTAAAAGCTTAATTAATGTACCCAAACGTTGTCATAATTGTCGCATCCTCATGCGGGTTCAAAGAAGCGGATCTAGCCCCGAAAATACCGCATGTGTTAATTGTGCTGAATGTGGCAGTGCAACCCAAGTACCTTTTCAACCCAAAGGACATCGACCGGTTTATTGCGCAGCCTGTTTTCGCAGTAAAAAAGAAGAAATCAAGTCTGCTTCAACTAATAATAGGGTAAAATCACCAGAAATTATCGAACTTTAATTTTATTCAAATTTAAGACTAATATGAATAAATTTGGTATATTATAGTAGTAATTTGTTGGTTATTTTTAGATATTTAAAAACTTTGAAATCCTCTACTCATAGTCATGATACCTGTCCTAGTTGCGGACGTCAAACCGCATCTAGGTCAAAATGTGTTTACTGTTCAACGGTAACTGATTTGGATGTTAAGAGCTTGCAATTTGAAAATTTTAAAGCCTGTGATGACGAAAACGCTCAATCCGAATTTCCGGAAAATATGCGTTTACTTAATCCTAAAACCAACACTGAATTTCAAATAAATATCAAAAAAGTTAAAATTGGCCGTGACGCATCCAATCAAGTAGTTATCTCAGATGATACCTTTACATCAAGATATCATGCCTGGATTACCTTTGAGAGCGGTAAATTTTGGCTTGAAGATTTAAGCTCAACCAATGGTACATTTTTAAATGGTCATCCTTTACTAAAACGTCAGGAAATAAAAGCTGGTGATAAAATTAGAGTTGGCCATACTGAATTATCCTTAATTCAAAAAAATGAAAATTAAACAATCTATAGCAAATAAAGAAAGGAATTTTAATGAAAGCTTCTCAATCTGCTGCTAATCGTATCGAATTAGAAAGTCAGATATTATCAGCAGCCTTACGCCAAAGCTGGGAATTATCCGATCGCAAAGGTGTCCATACCGCATCTAAAGAATTGACCCAGATTTTTCCAGACCTTTTACCACCTTTAAAACACGAAACTGAAGACATCATTGCTGATTATTATCAATGTCTAAGTTTATTATATACCGATTCACCAACCCTAGTTGTAGCCCAGTATCTTAAAGTTGTCCGCAATTTTTTAAAAACAACTAATCCTCAGGAATTAAAAACCGAATATTTTACAATTTTAAATTCTGGTTTTATCCTGCGTAAGCCACGTTTAAGGTTAAGCCACGACTTAGTTGGCACTAGGGCTTTTCTATTGAATGAAAATTTAGGCAAAGAACCTATTGAAACGCCTAAAGCTACAACTATTCCATCAGCCAAACCTTCTCTTGAAGCCAAACCAGCATCATTACCGCCGAGCACTCAAACCGAACCAGTTGAAACTAAATCAGGTGAAACCCTACCAGCTGAAAGTCAACCAGTTACGGAAACACATAAGCCAATAATTGAATCCTACCCAGAAGTATATGTAGCCGTAAGTCCAAGGGTTGAACCAGCCAGCACGGCCAAAAAGGCTAAACCAGCTGGCCCACCGCCATTACCATTAATAGTTGAATTATTACAATATTCTCAAATAATTAGTGAAGCTGAAGTCCAGGCTTTAAAAAATCAAATGTCTTTTGCTCCAGAAATTCCTATTAAAGATTTAATCCTCGGTGCTGGCTATGTGACTGAAAAAGAAATGAATTCATTGCAATTAGCTGAACAGCTTATTTCACAAGGTAAAATAACCTTGCCTCAGTTTGCAGTAGCCATGTATGATGAACGCACTTACGGTACACGCATGGCCGAATCCCTCCAGAATCGTGGCTGGTTGGAAACTAATGTTTCTCGATATTCTGGAGACGCACGCTAATTTTTTATAAGTTATGTCAATATTATCCACAACTTATCCCCGCCACCAGTACAGTGCCTTCAAGCGCATACAACATAGTGGTTTTCCTGAATTGGCGATTAACCATACTAATAACGAAGCCAAAACTCTTCAACCCCAAAACCCCAATTTTAATCTAGCATTTACAACCAATCCTAAATCCGATAAGCCAATTCCAGAATTTATCAAGAATAACTCCAACGGCTTAAATACAGCCTTATTAACCATGCAAGCTAATAATGTGACTTCGAAAATCATTTATTTAGCTAATTCCACCAAAATTATTTGTCACAGTATTAATGCGCAAATTGTTAAACTAACTGCCTATAACCCAAACCAACAAATAAAATTTAAAATCAGTCAATCGTCTCAAGGCAATTTTAAGTTAACGGACGCCTTTAATAATATCCTCGACCTTAAGACCAAAAAATTAATCCTTAATGATGCTGGTTATATTAATTATCAATCTAATGAATATACCAAAATCATTAATTTAAATGATGAGTTTATCATTGAACAAAAAATTATTAATGATTTAAATAATTTACGGATCACCTTTTACAACATCTATTTATTTTCAGGAATAAAAATTTGCACTTACTATCAGTCAATCAAAAAAAATGATTTATTAATCAACCAATTTAAAGACTTACTCAAATTTGGCGAAAAACTAAAACAACGTGATTTTCGACCCCAAACAGCGCAAAGGTCAATACCTTTTTCCCCTTATCCCAACAAACTCTTTCGCTTTTGGGGCAATTGCGGAAATTATCTAGATTTTACAACAATTGAGGATATTAAAATATTCAAACCGGATAAAATTGGTCTTATGAATAACCATACCCCAACGAAGCGCTCCAATTATTTTAGCGCCTGGGATTCAGTAAATTTCTGCCTCAACAAGAAAATTTTCACAAAACAATCATTAAACATTGGAGGTTTATAATGTCGATAGAATTTGGTACTGACGGCTGGCGCGCTATAATTGCCTGGGATTTTACCTTTGCCAACGTTCAGAAAGTAACTTTAGCCATTGCTCAATATGTTAAAGTTAATTATTACAAAAACAATAAAAAGCCACCAGTGCTAATTGGCTATGATACCAGATTTTTAGCTGACGAATTTGCCTTATTTGCGGCTAAAGTTTTGGAAAGCGAAGGCATTAACGTTAAAATTTCTGTCGAAGATCTTCCAACTCCAGCAGTGGCTTATGCCGCTTGCCACAGTGAAACTGCCGGTGCCTTACAATTTACAGCTTCACATAATCCACCCG
Source organism: bacterium (assembly GCA_021815785.1). GTDB lineage: Bacteria > Cyanobacteriota > Vampirovibrionia > Obscuribacterales > JAKAZS01 > JAKAZS01. The sequence goes on along the minus strand of JAKAZS010000025.1, from coordinate 8,406 downwards.
AATACTGTGGTATTAAATATATACCAAACTATGGTGGCCCAGCTACAGCAGCTATAACTAATGAAATTGTAAATTATATGGCCGATATTGAAGACCGTGAATTAATTTACAACCCTGCCCAAATTGCTAAATTTGACATTCGCCGTGAATATCTTGACGCTTTAAAAGCTATGGTCAACCAGGATATGATCCATAAACATAAATTTAATATTGGCTTTGATGCCTTATTCAGCACCAGCCGCATTTTCTTAAGCCAGGTTTTATCCGAATTAAATATTAAGGCTACTGTCTTACACCAGAACCGAGATCCGCTCTTTGGTGGTGGTATGCCTGAACCCAAACCCCAATACCTAAAAGAATTAATGCAACTGGTTAAAGACCAGAAACTTCACGCTGGAATAGCTACCGATGGTGACGCCGATAGGTTTGCGATCATTGATGAAACCGGCTCTTTTTTAACACCCAATCAGGTCTTGTGCTTACTTACCTATCATTTAGTGAAAAACCGTAAATTATCTGGCTCCATTGTAAGAACCGTAGCCACAACCCATTTATTAGATAAATTAGCCAGTCATTTTAACCTCGAAATTATTGAAACTCCGGTTGGCTTTAAATATGTTGGCGAAGCCATGCGCAATGGCAATGTTTTAATTGGTGGTGAAGAATCAGGCGGATTATCGGTTAAAGGCCATATTCCTGAAAAAGATGGTTTATTAGCGGATCTTTTAATCCTAGAAATGATTGCCTATGAAAACAAACCATTATCCAAGATTTGGCAAGAATTACTTACTGACCTTAAAATGGAATTACACCAGGCTCGTGAAGATTTCAAACTTAATAACATTCAGCCCAAAGAAATTATGGCCAAATTAAAAGAAAACCCACCCAAAACAATCGCAAATTTATCAGTAACTAAAGTTTGCGATAAAGATGGCTTGAAATTCTATATTGATAAACAAAGCTGGCTATTAGTACGCCCTAGTGGAACCGAACCGTTGTTAAGACTTTACGCTGAATCGGATAATCAGGATTACTTAGCCAAAATTATGAGCGATTTTAGCTTAATTGTTAAAGAAGTAATGGAAAATTATAAAGTTCTTAGTGCAAAAAAATAATTTTAATGTTATCTTTATTAATGATAACCTAAATTAAATTCTTTAAACAATTTTAACATGCCAAAATCGGACAATTCCCCTCAAAATAATTTGCGCTACCTGATTAAACAAGTTGGTTTTAGTATAGCCCTTATTATCTGTTTATTTTATGCCGTACGGTCAATCAGTGAAAATAGTCAAAGACAAATGCTTTTACGCGAACGTAGCTATGCCTTGCATAAAAGCCTGGAACAGGCGACAGACTTAAATCAAGAACTAAAACAAGGGTTAAACAATTATTTATCCAGTTATGGCATGGAACGCCTGGCCCGTGAACGCTTGAACTTGGCTGGCAAAGATGAAGTGGTTGTTCGTATAGTCCATTAAAGCTGCTGTTATTGCCCAAAAGAACTAAACGTTAACTAAATCACGGTATTTCGTCCAGGCAATTAATTCATTGGTCTTATCCTTACACAGTGGACAATTAGCTGGATTATATACATTCAAATTGCACTCAATACTGCGATAAAATTTTGACCCATAAGTTTTACAGGCTTCCTGAACCCCAAGTCCATTACCACTAGCAAAAACGGCTGCACCAACCACGTTACCCTCATACATTTTTACCAATTCTGGCAAACGTAAACCCACACAACGCCCCTGCTGACTAACACCATTTAAAACTAAAACCTTATCACCTTTACCAATTTTTCCTTCAGTAATTTTATTACCAAACCAGCCAGTAGGTAAATATTCTAAATATGCGGCTTTTACGTTAAGTCTTTTAGTTAATATTTCCACAAATTTTATTACGGATTTTTGGGCTGGGGCAAAAATTGTATCAAAATCAAGCTTTTCTTGCTCAATAAACAATTGTAAATCCGCTACGAGCCAGTTTAAAAACTCAGCGTTAGCTGCAATTGGTTCAAATAAAATAAGTGAATCTAAATGATTACCAATTTTGTCGGGTCGTTGTGACTGAGGATACTCAAAATGCCCTTGTGAATAATAAACATTAGGATCGTTTAAAATAGCTTCAAGCTGAGTTTCAGCAAAGCTTAAAGCTATTTTAGTGATTTTAGGAAATTTATCTTGAATAGTCAAATTTCCTATTTTCCACAACAAGCAGTAGTTAGAGTTTGGTTATAACTAGGCACATCAACATATTTGATGGTGTTTTGTAACAGTCCGATTTTTTCAGCTTCAATAATCACCGTATCGCCAGATTTTAACCAAGGGTATTTAGCTGGTTCAATTTCTTTGCCCGTAAGTGGGTCAATTTTAGCAGCAAACTCAGCAATACAACCATCGCCAACCGTACCGGAGCCAATTAAATAACCTGGTTCAAGAGCAATGTTATGCTGTCCTAAAAAAGTAAATAATTTAGGAAAACTCCAGGCTGACTTTAGGTTAGTGGCTGGATGTTTATGATAAATAGTATTGTAATTACTATTAGTACGCAATTCACCATTAACCGTTAATTTTACTCCCATGTCAAAAACACCATTTTCATCGATATTAAATTCACTGGCCTTAATAAATTTAGGTCCAATACTTTTGCCAATGATAAATTTACTGTTAGTTGGCCCAAGTCCTTCCATATCTTTCTTCTGAATATCACGAGCGGACCAATCATTTAAAATGGTAAGTAAACAATTTTCTTTAAAATAGGCAACAGCTTCAGCCATAGTTCTAACAATAGTTTTTTTAGTTATTAAACAGCCAATTTCTAATTCATAATCAAGCGCCTTAACCAGATTAGGCACCTGTACTTCACAATTTGGTCCATAAAGTTTTTCCGGTGGCAAGTCAATAGCAAAATAAGCCGCATGATCGTACCACAATGGCGATATATTAACACCACGACGACCACGAATCTGGACTACGTGCTTTTCAAAACCTAGAAAATCAATCAGGGTTCTTGGCTCTGGCACTGATGTACCAAATAAGTCTATACGTTTAATTTCGCGCTCAAACAACATCTTTATATCTCCTCAATTTATGTATTTAAATATAATTATCAATTATTACATCTATTTATAGATATATTGATTTTCTAAATATTAACCTAATAAATCAGGCAAATATTAAAAATAAATTAAAATTTTAAAAAAAATCAAACAGCCTAAAACTATTGTCAAAATCACAAACGCTAACTTAAAAAACTAAAAATAAAATATATTTACATATCCAGAATATTTCACAATTTTTATAAGTAAGTATCATTTAAAGCTAATCCGGTAAAATTCCTTTAAATTAAAATCGAACCACGTTAAAACCTATTAAAATAATTAAGAGCAAATAAATAACCTGAATCTTTGCTAAAATAGATTAATTGTTATATACCAAAATAGGATTAGGTCATGAAACATTCACCTGGTTTTTTAAAAATTGTCGATAAAGTCAAACCGTTCATTAAGGAAATTACTCCAGAAGAAATAATGCTAAAATTTAATCACCAGGAACCATTTCATTTCATTGATGTTCGCGAAGATAGTGAATGGGATGCTGCTTATGCTCAAGGAGCTGTACATTTAAGCAAAGGAATAATCGAGCGCGATATTGAACAAGTAGTTCCTAATCATAATGACTGCATTGTTCTATACTGCGGCGGTGGCTACCGCTCAGCCCTAGCGGCCTATAATCTACAAGAAATGGGCTATAATAACGTATATTCTCTAAAAGGTGGCTATCGCGCCTGGAACGAAAAATTATTGCCAATTATAAAAAATACTAAAAACTAAGAGGTTAAAAAAATGTTTGCAAGTGAAAAGAATAAATTAAACGTTACTAATGTCAATCAAGCCTTAACTAAAGTAATGGATCCAGATCTAAATCGCGACATTGTTTCACTAGGTATGGTATCAGATATTGAAATTAACAACAACGATATTACTTTTACCTTAACGCTAACCACACCAGCCTGCCCTTTAAAAGAAAAAATCGAAAGTGACTGCATGGCAGCACTAAAAGAATTGCCTGATGTTAATAATATTAAAATTAATACCACAGCCAATGTAAGCTCAGCCCCAAAAATAAATGACAAAGAGCCAGTTATTGGTATCAAACATATTATTGCCGTAACATCTGGTAAAGGTGGCGTTGGTAAAACCACAACAGCTATCAATATTGCCTGTGCCTTAGCTCATTTAGGGGCAAAAGTTGGTGTTTTAGATTCAGATATTACTGGTCCCAACTCACCAATAATGCTTGGTGTTGAAGATTATAAGCCAACCGCCCAAGAAAACAAAATTATGCCAGCGGAAAATTTTGGTGTAAAATGCATATCCATGGCTTTCTTTGTAGCAAAAGATACACCTGTTATCTGGCGTGGTCCAATGCTTGATAAAGCCATTCGCCAATTTTTGCGTGATGTTGAATGGGGGGAATTAGACTATCTGATTATAGACATGCCACCAGGAACTGGTGATGCACAACTAACTATGGTACAGGCAACCCAGTTATCTGGTGGGGTAATTGTAACAACCCCTCAAGAAGTAGCACTGTTAGATGGGCGCAAAGGCTTAGCCATGTTTAAACAAATGAATGTACCGGTTTTAGGTTTTATTGAAAATATGAGTTATTTTCAGCCACCAAATACCAATGAGCGCTATGAAATTTTTGGTCATGGTGGTGGCCAAAAACTAGCTAAAGAAGAAGGCGTTCCCTTCCTAGGCGAAATACCTATAGCTACCGAATTACGCCAAGCTTGTGATGATGGTAAACCTTTAGTTTATCAGGATCCTAATCATCCAGTATCACAAAAATTTATTGAAATTGCTAAAAATCTAGCAGCACAAATAAGTATTTATGCTTTAGGCAGTAATAATTAAAATTAGCCCTGACTTGTTAGTATAATATACACACATGTTACGACTACTACTATTGCTACTATTAGCAACGGGCTTTTGTTGCTCGCCAACGTTAGCTAAAACCATAAAAGAACAAACTAAGACTAAAACCTTAGCAGACATCGTCTTAAAAAATGGTGCAATTTATACACTTAATAAAAATCGGTCCTGGTGTTCAGCCGTTGCCATAAAAGGAAGGCAAATAATTTATGTGGGCTCAGACGCAAATCAATATATAGGCTCAAAAACTAAAGTATATGATTTAAAAAATCAAATGGTATTACCAGGATTTCATGACGGCCATGTGCATTTGCTTGAAGGTTGGCTCGAACAAAAAAACTGTAAACTAGATGATACAACTTCACCTAGTAATTTTGCACAAAGACTTAAATCTTATGCCAAATCACATCCCAACTTATCTTGGATACTAGGAAACGGTTATCCATTACCTTTAATAGCTAATAATTCAATCACCAAAACATTTTTAGATAAAATAATACCAGACAAACCAGTTTTTTTGCTTTCCCAAGACGCTCATTCAAGCCTAGTAAATTCCAAAGCTCTGGAAATAGCACACATTAACGCAAACACTAAAGATCCAATAAATGGCCATATCGGAAAAGCTAAAACGACTGGCGAACCAAACGGATTTTTAAAAGAATCAGCTATAGAACTAGTTAGTAAATATATTATCAATCCCTACAATTATCCTAAAGCCATCCAGGAATCCCAAGCTTACGCAAACAGTTTTGGTATTACAGCTATTCAGGATGCCAATGTCAATGATGAAAGATTAAAAGCTTATTATAATGCTGCACAAGCGCAGCAATTAAATTTACATATAATTGCTGCTTTAGAAGTTAAACCAGAATTGGGAACAAATCAAGTTGTAGCGCTAGTAAAAAAGCGTTCTAAATACAGTACAGGCAATCTGCATGCTACATCAGCCAAGATATTTGCTGATGGTATTATAGAAAATCATACTGCTGCATTAATGGAACCATATATTGACATAAAATCATCCTGCGGTCATTTAAATTATCCTGTACCATATTTATATAAATTAATAACACTATTAGATAAAAATAAATTCCAAGTACACGTTCATGCCATTGGTGACAAGGCAACTCACGAAGCTTTACAGTCCTTTGCTTATGCTCAAATGCAAAATGGCAATTTACACAATAGGCATATAATTGCTCATTTAGAATTAGTAGATAGCGCTGATATTGATAAATTTACCAAACTTGGTGTTATTGCTAATTTCGAACCATTTTGGGCACAAAAAGATGAATATGTTAAAATGCTTACTATACCATTCATTGGAACTAACCGTTCTCAAAGATTATATCCAATGGGATCATTTGTGCGGAATAAAGTATTTATAACTGGTGGCAGTGACTGGACGGTAAGTAGCATAAACCCGCTTGATGCAATAGAAGTTGCTATTACCCGAAAGTCGATTTATAGTAGCGCCACTGAACAATCCTGGCTACCTAATGAGACACTTGACCTACCAACAGCACTAGCGGCCTATACTATAAATGGTGCTTACGCAAATCATTTAGAATCAATAACAGGGTCTATTGAAATTGGTAAAACAGCTGATCTAATTGTTTTAAATAATAATTTGTTTAAAATACCACCAAACCAGATTCATAATACCAAAGTGGTTTTGACAATGTTTCAGGGGAAAATAGTTTTTGTTAGTGATTCGTTTAAGCAATTGCCTTAATTTAGTTAGGGATCAAAATAGAATTGACTGTTAAAAAAACTATAAATATTTAGACAAATTTGGACAGAAGGTATCATTTGTAATTGAACAGAAAATTAATGTTGCATAATTAACATTTCCTAATAGACTTATAATCCAAAATAAAGTAAACTTTTTTCAAATCATTAAATTATTTCTAGGTCAGTAAAATACATGAAAAAAACACAAAAAACCTTAAACCCAAACAAAAGACCGCTTTTAAGATTTATACATTTTCATTCAATAATCCTGGCTTTTGCCATAACCACCACCATTCCAAGCTGTTCGATTCAAACCAATGAATTAGCGCAGATTGATAATAAATTAGCAAATCTAATGCACAAAATCGATGAGGGTACACAAATAGCTTCACAAGCTCCAAATTATGACGTCCAACCTTTAGAAAACGCCAATGACAATTTTGCGCACTATCTAATTACCATAGGAAAAAATACACAATTACTAAGCTATCCACTTAAGGAAGCTAAACAGTCAGGCTTAACTATAGCTACAGCACCAGACAACCTTGTCCGCTGTTATTCTTGGGACACCCAAACTGGTGGCACTATGCATTTTTTCCGCACCGTAGTTCAATATAAATGCAAGAATGGCACCAGTAAAGCTATCGAAATGCTAACACGAACTACAGAAGAAGATGCGGGGGATCCTGGATGGAGTTTTGATTCAATCCATTTATTGCAAACAAAAAGTGGTCAGAAAGTTTACTTGATTACCGGACTTGGTATCTATAGTACTATGGATTCTGGCTGCATTATTCAAGCTTATACAATTAACAATAATGATTTTAAACCAATACCATTTTTTCAAACGAAAAAATCTTGCTTGAAAGAAATTTCGTACTCTGGTAGCGGCAATATACCACAGATTGAGTTCACTGATCAAGATAAAACATTGCTTATTCCAATAATAACCAAAGATGGTATTAGTACCAAGCGCAACTTAATCTACAAGTTCAATGGTGAAAAATTTGTCTTTCAACCTTAAACAAGACTACTAGCTAACGTTTTTAAAAGCCAGAATTTCCATAGCTTCAGCTCGATTACCATTGCAACTTATTATCTTTGAATAGGAATACCCGTCCGAAATCATAAAGATCTGTACAATTAAAACTAATAACCGATAACCTACTTAAATCTAATTGGATTAAAACAATTATTAGCCAGTTTAAGAAACATAGCTTACCATAATAGTTCATTTTTCAACTTTGCCGAAAACAACCCTTTTCGGTAAACTGTTGACCGTCAAAGACAAATATTCCAATGCAATTAGACTGTTTAGTAATATTCACCTTTGACTTAAAAGTTCAATAAATTCCTGGCAAGAACCTATATAAACACCACAACGCTTAGATACATTATCATTAAAATGTTCTCTATTACCTGAAAGTATAGCTACAGGTCTTGGCTCCATTGTTATGGCTGCTGCTAAAATAGGAATATCAGCCTTATGCTTCATAATACCAATATAATCATGATAAGTTCTTTCTACTAGGCTTTCTGCCGGATCTTTAATAATAATTATCCTGGCCTTTTCTTTATATTCTTCCCAAGATTGAATAATCATAATTAAGCTATCCTGGATAGATGTTAATTTATTCAAAATTGCTTTCTCTACATCATTGATTACTTGCTGGCATGTAGCTAAATCAAAACTACCTTGCGCAACTAATTCCAAGACCACAGACGCA
>JAKAZS010000024.1:14363-35898 GCA_021815785.1 bacterium | reverse complement strand
ATTAGCATCAATATTTTTTACTTCAGTAATTATTATGTTAATGTCATTAATGAGCTCACTTTGTGAAATTAAATCAGGAATTTGTTTAATAATTAGCTCTTCTTTCAGTTTAATCAGTTGTTTGTCGGCAATTTTTAAATCATCTTGAAGTTTACTTAATTGATTATCTAAATCTTCAGGTTTGATTTTAAGTCTAGTAGAAGCTTGGTTCAAGATATTAATATTATTAGCGACATAATCCCAGGCTCTTTTACCAGCTAAGGCCTCGATCCGTCTGGTTCCAGACGCAATGCTGGATTCTTGAATAATTTTAATAAGCCCAAGTTCACCAGTCTGTTTAATATGAGTGCCACCACAAAATTCTTTGGAAAAATCACCCATGCTCACAACTCGAACTAAGTCACCATATTTTTCACCAAACATGGCTATAGCCCCAGTGTTTTTGGCCTCAGCTATACTTAAAACTTCGGTGGTAACTTTATCATTGTTACGAATCCATTCATTCATCATAGATTCAATGGCAAATATATCTGAATTAGTTAATTGACGGTCAAAGTTAAAATCAAAACGCATGGCCTGAGAGCCAACTTGTGATCCAGCTTGCATAACATGATTGCCTAGGTATGAACGAATCGCAGCATGAAAGAGATGAGCGCTACTGTGATGGAGCATGGTAGCTACCCGAAAATTTTTATCGATTAGTGCGGTTACCTCTTGGTTGATTTCAATATAACCTTGTTTGACTTTGACTTTATGAAGATTAAGGCCTTCATGATTTTTAGTGTCAAGTACTAAAAGTTCACCTGTAGCTGTGGTAATTGTACCTTTATCACCAAGTTGACCACCTGATTCGGCATAAAATACGGTCTGATTAAGAATTAAATCGCCTAATTCACCTTCATTTATTTTAAGTAAATTTTGTCCATCTTGAATAATTGCTAATATCTGAGCGTTGCACTCAAATTCATCATAGCCATTAAATTTAGTTTTGCCAAACTGGCGTAAAATATCGGCAAAAATATTGCCACCAGTAATTATGACGTTAAATTTATTAACACTGGAGATTTCCTCATGTTGTTTTTTTGCTTGGTTAAACTCTATGAGATCAACCGTTCTGCCCTGTTCTTCAATGATTTCCTTGGTCAACTCTAAGGGGAATCCATATGTTGCATATAAATTAAAGGCGATTTGACCTGATAGTACTAGTTCTCCTTCGGTAAGCCAGTTATTTAAAATGGTTAAGCCGCGTTCGATAGTTTTGCTGAATCTAACTTCTTCGTCGTAAATAAGTTTCTCGACAAATTTTTGTTCATTTTTAACTTCTTCATAAAAAGTACCATAATTTTTGGCAATATCAGGTACCAGTTTATAGAGAAATGGTTCGGTTAAACCCAGTAATCGACCAAATCGAGCTGCTCTTCTAATTATAAAACGTAAGACATAACCGCGTCCAATATTGCTTACCCTTACACCATCGCTCATCAAAAATACACTACATCTTAAATGATCAAGGATAATTTTTAAGTATTTATTGGTTAAAAAATAAGATTCGTTATAGTCAGGACTATTTGGTGAAACATAGTTCAAATTGGTCAATTTAGATAATTCAGTCATTATCGGTGAAAATAAATCTGTTTCAAAACTGTTATGTTTGTCTTGAAGGATGGTTGCAAGTCTTTCGAGTCCAGCGCCGGTATCAATATTTTTTTTTGCTAATTGGCTGTAGTTACCATTTTCGTCTTTGTTAAATTCCATGAAAACTAAATTCCATATTTCAAGATAGCGATCGCAAGAACAGGATCCAATTCCACAGTTGTCTTTGCACCCATAATTACTGCCACGATCGTAATAAATTTCCGAACAAGGACCACAAGGACCTGTTGGCCCAGGTGGTCCCCAGAAATTATCTTTGCGACTCATTTTAAAAATTCGTTCTGGACTTATGCCAACTTTATCAACCCAGATATTATAGGCTTCCTCATCGAATGCGTTAATTTCATCACCAGCAAATACGGTTACATATAATTTGTCTGGGCTTAAACCCAATTCATTGGTGATAAAGTCCCAAGCCCAAGGAATAATTTGTGCCTTAAAATAGTCGCCAAAACTAAAATTGCCAAGCATTTCAAAGAAACTGTGATGTCTTCCCGTCTGGCCAATATTTTCTATGTCGGAATCTTTACCGCCGGCTCGGGCGCATTTTTGTACCGTTACCGCTCGGGGTGGGTTAGGTGGATTGGCTTGACCGAGAAATATCGGTACAAATTGAACCATTCCAGCTGAAGTCAATAGTAACGTAGGGTTGTCAGGGATTAATGATGAACTAGGCACATGCGTATGATTATGTTTAAATTTAAAGAAATCAATAAACTTTTGTCGTATATTAGCGCCAGTAAGGCTCATTATGTTACTCCTAACTATTCCGATGCGATTTTTAATTATAGCTAAAATGAGTTTACAAGTGAACGAAAATTAATTTTAACTGTAATAATGATTATTACGCGCAGTTGTTTTTACTTTAATTTTTCTAGGTTTTTCTGACTATTTTGGTCTTAAAGTTCAAGATTGTTTTTATATTGGGTGTTCATGAAAAGTTCAAATGGTTAAAATATTATAATTTTAACAACTCGATTTTAAGGAATTTTCAAAAATTGGTTACTTGTAAATTTACCACTAAACTTCCCTATAATATCAGTACTGTTTTTGATTGGCATAAACAAGACGGTATCTTTGAAAGATTAACACCGGCATTTGTCAATGTTAAAGTTAATACGATGGGAAAATTTTATGAAGCTAATTCCTGCGTTCAGCTTACGGTTATAAAACATGGTATACCTATGCAGTTTAAACTTCGGCACAGTGATTTTGTTGAAGGTGTTGGTTTTAAAGACAGTCAAATCACTGGTCCTTTTTCCTTCTACCAACATAGCCATCAATTTTCTTCAATTGATGACAATTTGGGTACGGTAATTAATGATACGATTAACTTTGATCTGCCTTTAAAACATGTTTCAAATGCTTTTGGTGGATTTTACATAAAATCCGATTTTACCAAGTTATTTGCTTATCGCAGTCAAATTATGCATCAAGACCTTAAATACTTTACAAAATACAAGGAGAACCCTAAGATGAAAATTGCTTTAACCGGAGCTTCTGGACTTATTGGTAAAAGCTTGAAAACTTTTTTATCCAGTCAATCTCATCAGGTAATTCCAATGGTGCGGCATAAAAATACTGAAGGAATATATTGGAATCCAGAACTTGGTGAATTGGATTTTTCTCAATTGGAAGGTTTTGACGCCATAATTCATCTGGCTGGCGAAAATATTGCTAATTCGCCTTGGACAAAAAGTCAAAAAACTAAATTAATTAATAGTAGAACTGTCAGTACGAAATTAATTACTGACGCTATTGCGCAATTACAAAATAAGCCGAAGATTTTTATGTGTGCTTCAGCAATAGGTTATTATGGTGACCGAGGCAGTGAAAGTCTTGATGAACATAGTTTGAGTGGTAGTGGTTTTTTGGCGGATTTATGTAAAGCTTGGGAGTCGTCAACTGGGGTACTAAATACTAGTGGTATTAGAACTGTAAATTTAAGGATTGGCCTGGTGTTAAGCCCAGCGGGAGGTGTCTTGGCTAAAATTTTACCGATTTTTAATCTTGGTGGCGGTGGCAATCTTGGTAATGGAAAGCAGTATATGAGTTGGATCGCTATTGACGATATTCTTGGTTCGGTTCTGCACATTTTAAATACTGATACTATTAATGGTGCGGTAAATTTAGTTAGCCCTAATCCCGTTACCAATTCTGAATTTACGAAGATTTTGGGTAAAGTTATTTCACGGCCAACAATATTTCCTGTGCCAGAAATTGCCTTGAAATTGCTTTTAGGTCAGATGGCGCAAGAACTTTTATTGGCTAGTAGTAAAGTGTATCCGAAAATCCTGGAAAATACAGGTTATGAATTTGCTTATCCTGATTTAGAATTAGCCTTTAGGCATTTACTCGGTAAGTAATAGTGTCAACTGATTATAATCTGGTATGGTTTCGCCAGGACTTACGTATCGCTGATAATAAAGCTTTATATGAGGCTAGTCTGAAGCAAAAACCAATTATTTGTTTATATATTCATGACTTAGATAGCTATGGCAACTGGCCAATTGGTGGAGCTAGTAAATGGTGGTTACATCAAGCTTTGTTAGATTTAGATCAGAGTTTAAGCCAATTTGGCAATAAATTAATTATCCGTAATGGCAATAGTTTAAATATTATTGAAGAAATCTGTGCAAATTATAAAGTTGAAAATATATTTTATAATAAAAGATTTGAGCCTCATTTGTTACAAATAGATAATTTGGTAACGTCTAAGTTAAAGGCTAAAGGGCATAAAGTTCATATTTATAATTCATTGTTACTTTATCCTCTAGAATCCATCTTTAATAAAGAAAGTTCTCCATATAAGACATTTACGAGTTTTTGGAAATTTGTAAATACTAATTTTACAGTGTCTAAGTGTTTACCAAAACCTAAGAGTATTCCTTTAGGACTTGACCAAATTCCCAGTTGCCGTCTTGAATCTTTAATGCTTGAGTCACGAATAATTTCAGCCTTAGAAATTCAAAATATATTTAAAGTAAGTGAACGATCTGCTGTTGAACAGTTATATGAGTTTAGTCAAATAAAATTAGTTAATTATCAATCAGCTCGAGATATTCCGGGTTTAGATGGTGGTTCTAAATTGTCACCATATTTACATTTTGGCCAGATAAGTCCTAATTTAATTTTTTTACACATTCAAGAAATTATTGAAAAATATAGCGATCAGAAAATATTAGCGCAAAATGCCGAACCGTTTATTCGTGAATTAGGTTGGCGTGAATTCGCTTATTATACAATGCTAAATTTTCCGCATACGATTAATAGTCCCTTACGAACTGAGTTTAATAATTTTCCTTGGCAGGATAATCATAATTTTCTATTGGCCTGGCAACAAGGATTGACTGGTTATCCTATTGTTGATGCAGGTATGAGACAATTATGTCATACCGGATTTATGCATAATCGAGTGCGGATGATTGTGGCTTCATTTTTATGCAAGGATTTATTTATTAATTGGTTAACTGGTGCTAAATGGTTTTTTGATACTCTGGTTGATGCTGATTTAGCTAGCAATACTTTAGGTTGGCAGTGGTCGGCTGGTTGCGGTGTAGATGCACAACCCTATTTTCGTATTTTTAATCCTATTTTACAAAGTAAAAAATTTGATGGACATGGTCTTTATATTAAAAAATGGGTGCCTGAATTAGCTAATTTACCTGTTAATTTCATTCATGAACCTTGGTTGGATGAGTCGTTAAAGCTTAATTATCCTAAACCTATCGTAAATCATGAGTTGATGAGAGCAAAAGCACTGAGTTATTGGCAAGATTTACGCAAATAACTTAAAATTAAGCGAAATTATTAATTTATAATTTGGTTTAATTGCTTAAAACTCTTAATTGTAAGTAAGTAATTATTAGTCTTGCATTTTTAAATTTAGGCTTAAAAATGTTGAAATTTAATTATAACTGTTTAATAATTGTGAAGTAAATATTTTCCGAATAATTACGGGCGTTGCCGTTTTTTTTGTTAAATCTATTGCCTGTAAAGGTTTTAACCAGCCTTATTATTTCGCAACAATGATAGGGAAACTTATAAAACTTATATTGACAAAAATGTGAAAGCTAATATGATGTAACTATATAAATACATATATGCATATAGTTCTTTGCCTGAAAAACCTAAAATAAATTGTGAATTAAGTGAAAAAATAATGCAAGCCAAATTTAATAACTACACCAAAACCGGACAAGCTTTAATTGCTAACATTACGGCTCAAAATGGTGCTTTGAACAACTTATCCAGTTGGTTCATCAACTTATTCTTATAATGCCTGTACGGTATCATTATCTAAACCAATTATGGTTATGTTTGCGCCACTAATAGCTGGTGGTGTTAGTAGTGGCACTAATGTTATAGTAACGGCATCCTCTACAGCTGCAAGTTTGCCAATTATTCAAGGCGGAATATTGCCAATGGTAATGTCTACCAACCCTGGGTTAAGTGGATTTACTGGTTCAGGGGTTCCAGCTGTAAATACTACGTCAACAATATATTTCCCTGAATTAGTTAGTGGTCGTGCCGACACTTATTCTCCACCCACTGGTACTGGTATTTTAGCTAATCCGGTTCCGGTATCCTATGCTATTCCTGGTGTGGGCAATAATATTGATGGTGCTTCTAATGCTCCACCACCAGATTTTAAAACTGCTTTAGACAGTGCTTTATCATCATCTAATAATAGTGGAACCGTATATAATTATCGACTTGGCAATCTTTTGGGTACACCGTCCAATGGTGATTATAATAGTGCCGTAAGTGACCCCCAAAACTGGGCCAATTCTAATATTAGCAATTCGTCATCAACTTCAATCTGGAATAGTGGTGGTACTTTCTTGATTCCGATAACCAGTGCAGCTTTATCGCCAAATACACAATATCCTATAATTGGCTTTGCTGTTGCTCAACTGCTTACCGGTAATCCAGGTTTCACCAGTTTTTATACGCATGGAACGGGTTCATATGGAGCCTGTAATATTAAAATTTTAGGTTCGTTTAATAGCCCTAATGTTGGGGTTAGCTATACAGGTGTGGGGGTAAATTCGTCAGCTTCAGCCAGTTCAGCCGTTTTAGTGCAATAGTTTAATTTGGGGTTTGACCTATTTTGGCTTCAGGTGCAACCCAAAGCTAGTGAATTAATTATTGAGTTAAGATATTTATTAATTAGCACGCTGTTTTTTGACCGATTTATATCAACTAATGCTTTGGGGTAAAAGCCTTTAGAATAGTGATTCCGAAGATAATCTAAATTAAGTTGAGCCATGTTTATATTATTTAGTTTCAAATAATATAAATTGCTTAAAATAAATGGTAAATTATTGTTGGGACGAATTTCATGACAGTATTGTAATTGCATTAAAGCCTCGTAGGCCTGGCCTTTTGATAGCAAAATTGAGCTGTAAATAGTCCTTAAGTTAAAGTCATTAGGTCTTGTTGTTAAATACAGTGCAAACCATTGAATAGCTTGATTATAATCCTGGAGATAATAATAACCCATTGCTGTATATTTAATTCTGGCCAATTCTGTTAAATTAGCTTTGTTTATTAAAGCTAGGCCTAGTCGATATTGATTCGTTCGATAGCAATAAATGAGGTACTTTTGATAAAAATACGGTGTTAGTTCAGGCCAGGCTAGGGCATAATTGTTTAGATAGACATTAATGAATTTACTGGCATAGTTCCAGTCTTTATGGATAATGGCTAAGTTAATTAAAGTTATTAATGTATAGGGATTAAGTTGAAAATCGAAATTTTGATAGTTTAAATTGGGATTTTTTAATAATATTTTCGTATCTTTGAAAAGTTTATTATCGGGTAATAGGTTAATAATACTGGAATAAAGCTTAGCCATATTTACCAGTGATAGTTTAGCATTGTTTACCTTGGCGCTAGTCATAAGTTCAGTGAGAGCAATATTATAAAGTAAATTAAGGCTTGTTTTATCCAATTTACTAAAATATGGTTTTAAGTCTAAACTAGCATTTTTAGTTAATGCTGATAAATTGTCATCAATTAAATAGTTTGAATTTGCTTTTGCATATTCTAGATAGTTTTTATTATCAGTAATTATTAAATGTCGAGGGTTGAATTCGTGGGTAAAAGCTATGATATCAGTTGGTGTTAAAGCAAGATTTTGGATGAGGCTTCCTGATTCATTCAAATCAAATGGTGCAAGTAAATTCTGGATTAAATGATTATGGATATTACTTAAATATTGTTGAATATTAATTTTTGCTTGAGGATTTTTAAGACCAATTAAAATTATTTCACCGGCATTTTTAAAGTGATAAATAAAAGTATTGGGAAAAATTTGTCGAAATGTATCTAAAATACTAGCTAAAGTAAGCGTATTAATATCATATAATTGTACCCACTGGCAAATAATACCGTCATTATCAAGATGTTGACTTGTAATTTTAAAAAATTCTTTGCTGTATAAATTATAGGAACCACTTGAATTTGGTTCGCTGGGTTGTGAAATTATTAAATTATATTTTTTTTGAGAAAGCGCAAGGAAATATCGAATATCATCGTCAAACTTTTTAATTAAGGCAACGTTAGCTGTTGTTTTAAAGATATTTAAATTAAAATATTTGTCCAAGAAAAATAATTTATTTTGCGTATCGCAAACGGTAATATTACCGGCTCGTTGTATTGTTTGTAAGGCTTTGGTAGTTGTGCCGCTCCCATAACCAATAATTAAAGCGTTTGCAATTTTACCATTGTGATTAACAACTGGTAAAACAGATAGCAATATCTGATTTGTGATATCACTGCCATAATAGACTTGGGTAAGATCGTTAGGGATACTAGCTTGAACTTTATTGTCCAGTTTTAAAATATTTAAATTTTGCCCTTTTTCAATATTTATAATTGAATTTATTCCTTCGAAATAATACATAAGATACTGCGGTTGATTGATTAAGAGAAAATGATTTAAGACTAGATAGCTAGTCGTAATATAGCTAATAATAATGATTAGTGATTTTTGACTGAGTAATCGACCTTGAATATTTATATTGGCTTTACACGCAATTATGAAATAAACAATACTAGCTATAAACAATGTGAATTTAATACCGCTAATATGCAAGTATTGTTGATAAGTACTTATGCTGTTAAGGCCAAGGCTTAAGCCTAGTAACGTTGCTGTTAAGATCACCAAAAGGGTAATTCGACTGCGGATTATTTGACTTAAGGCTTTATAGCGGACAAAATTTAAAGAAATAGCTATCCCTTGTAGACAAGAGGGTGCAAATAAAAGCAAGGTTGATACAATTAAATAATTGGTTAAATTGTTTAAGCAGGATATTTCTAGGGTAAAATTTTTCATTGGTAAAATTAACAATAATAGGTATCCTGACATTAATATTGTTAGTGTTTGCAGATTGGCAAAAAAATTAAAGGCCTTATTGAAAATTTTTGTTTTTAAATAATTTCCTAAAATTAAGCCAAAACAAATTAGGATAATATTGATGCTAAAATTATATATATTATTGTCAAAATTATATAAAAGTATTTTGCTAGCACAATAAAGATAACGAGCATAAACCGCGCAAAGAACAAATAAGTAGACAAGCCTTTGGCGATTAACCTTAAAAATTATCCCTATTAAGGTTAGGTCGAAATTATTATGGCTTAGCGTTTGTTGTTTATTATTATAGAAAAGATTGAAAATTGTTATGGTTAGAATGAATACCAAGGTATTATTAATACCAAAAATTGGTAAAATTATGATTAGATAAGTTAGTCCAATTAATGTATTAAAAATTAAACTGATTCGAATATTTATTGGTGAATAAGCTGATAATTTATTTAGTAAAAGCCCAAGATAAATTCCTAAAGGTAAAATAAATATAAAATCATATATGTAAATTGTTAATTGGTTTTGTTGGTTAAATAATGTCGCTAAGTAATTTATGAAGTAAATTGAGAATTGTTTTTGACAGTATATTAAGCAAATTAGCCCCAGTAAAATCATTATTAAGTGATTTAACTTGAACGATTTACCTCGCTTAGCTGTGTTGAGCTTAACCCAAAAACTAATTAGTACACCTATAATAATCATAAAAAGCCAACTTAAGCCGTTAATTATGGTTGTACCTAAGTTGATTTGAGTCAGCTTAAAATTAACTAATATTACAATCGTTAAACAAAAAATATTTAGGGCATTGCTTAAACTAAATCTATTTAAATAATTAAAAGTTTTCATATTCTTTACAAAATGATTTAAATTAAAACTCTAACATTCTATTATTACATTGTGAGTATTTAATAATATAGAAGTTTTGCCAATCAACGTTATTTATTTTAGGAGACACGCCATGTCAAGTAATGCAAAAAAACATTTAGTTACGCTAATCCCTGGTGATGGCATTGGACCAGAATGTATAAACAGCGCTAAGGAAATTATCGAAGCCTCTGGAGCTGCGATCGAATGGGAAGTGGTTGAAGCCGGGTTAAATGTTTTTAAACGTGGGTTGCCTTCAGGCGTTCCTCAGGAAACCATTGATTCTATCCACAAGACTAGGGTAGTTTTAAAAGGGCCTTTAGAAACTCCAGTAGGTTTTGGCGAAAAAAGTGCCAACGTAACTTTGCGTAAACTGTTTGAAACCTATGGTAATATCCGACCCGTCCGTGAATTGCCCGGTGTTAAAACGCCTTATAGTGGCCGGAACATTGATTTAGTCATCGTAAGAGAAAATGTTGAGGATTTATATGCAGGCATTGAACATATGGAAACTCCAGGAGTCGCCCAATGTCTAAAACTCATATCTCACAAAGGCTGTGAAAAAATTGTGCGTTTGGGTTTTGAATTTGCCCGCAGTGAGGGTCGCAAAACCGTTCATTGTGCAACAAAATCAAATATCATGAAATTTACTGAAGGTATGTTAAAACGTACTTTTGAAGAAATTGCTAAAGAATATCCCGATATTGAAAGTCATCATATTATTATCGATAATTGTGCGCACCAAATGGTCAAAAAACCGGAACAATTCGATGTAATTGTAACCACGAATATGAATGGTGACATAATTTCAGATTTAGGCTCAGCTTTAATTGGCGGTCTTGGCTTTGCTCCATCAGCTAATCTTGGAAATGAAGTAGCTATTTTTGAAGCTGTGCATGGATCAGCTCCCAAATATGCTGGTAAAAATGTTATTAATCCTTTGGCGGTAGTTAATTCAGGGGTTATGATGTTAAGGCATTTACATATGTTTACGCAAGCGTCACTTATTGAAAATGCTATTCTCTTTACTTTAGAAGAAGGCAAAGTTTTGCCTCGCGATATTGTTGGTGATGCCAAAGCTGCTAGCACAACTGACTTTACCAAGGAAATAATTAAAAACTTTGGTAAACAAGCTAGTTCGTGGAAAGTAAGAGATTATAAACCTTTAATAATGCCTGTGGTTGACTCTAACCCTATTAGCGTAACGTTAAAGGATCGCTCTTACGTTGGGGTTGATGTTCTGGTCGAATCAGGATTGGGTGCTAACGAGCTTGGTAAAAGTATTGAAGAAATATCCAAAGGAAGTAATTTTAAATTAAAAGTTATTTCTAATCGTGGTACCAAGGTTTATCCAAGTTCTGGTGCTATTACTGACTGCGTTGATTTATGGTTCTGTCGCTTTTTTGTTGATAATGAAAATGATTATGAGCATAGACTGACTAATTTATTAACGAGTATTTCAGCTAAGCATAAATGGGTGCATGTTGAAAAATTACAAAAATTTGGCAATGACTTAAGTTTTACTAAGGCTCAGGGTGAAGATTAGTTGTTATAAAACAAAAGTTGTTTTGCTTAAACTGACTAAAATTATCACTTTATTAATTTTTACTTTTAGTCAAGCTAATGCTTATGCTTTATTTAATATAAATGTCCATAAAACTAGGTCAAGTCAAAATAATCTTGCCTATTATAATTATCCGTTATTGCCTAAAGCTAAAGACAAAAAGTTCTATAGACAAGCGGCCAATTTAGGTCAAGTTTATCAATGGGACAATACACCCATTGGCAATCGTAATCCGCTTTTACTAATTCATGGTGGCTCAGGAGAGGGTAAATATGCTTTTCGCTGGGATAGGTTTATTAATCATACCAATGCTGATTTTAATCGCCATTATAAAATATATTTATATCGTTATAACAGTAAAGCTCGAATTCGTGATTTAACACCACGTTTACAGCAGTCATTGCGAAGGCTGTATCGCCGGTATGGAAATAAAACTATTGCCGTAATGTGTTTGTCGATGGGTGGTAATTTAATTCAGGCAGCTTTAACGGACTCAATAGTGGCAGCACTGGTCGATGTGGTTTTAAGCATGGGCAGTCCTTTTCATGGTTCGCCATTATTTTCTAGTGACTGGTTCCAGTATTCTTTAAATGATACGCCACTTTGTCCACCAGCTAAAACTTTAAATGCCATTGGCTATAAAATTTATTTTAAAGATCATCCCAATTATCTTCAAGATCTTAAGTGGGATAATATGGATAGTTTAATTCCTGATGTCGGCAAGTTTAAAGCTAAAGTGCCACTAGGTCCTAAAGGAGACTTACGTGTAGTAAGTGAAGCCAATCAAACTCTAAAAGCCATAAATGTAGAATCATTGGTATGTAAGGATAAATTTATTACCTATGCTGGTTATATTTCTAATTCTTATTTAAGAGCCAAAGGTATAAGAATAATTGAAAACATCATAACTTGGCCTTATCATATCTTAATGGTGCGAATTCCTTTGTTATTTGGTAATACTAATTCTGCCTTAAAATATTTAAATTCAGAAATGGCTAATGTTAAGGTTAATAATCAAGCAAGTTATATTAATGGAATTAAACAGTCATATGCGTTAAATGATGGGATAACTCCGGTTAGTTCAGCCATCTATATTTCTAATGATGGATTGAAAAATTGTCCATTAATTAATGAAAAAGCTTTATTCAAATTGAATCCATACATTGATGTTCGAATTGCACGGGTGTTTAAAAATGTTGGTCATGTGTCTTTTCTGGAAGGTAATCCGATTCACGGTAATAAATTTGTTTTAGATTGTCTTCATAAAAATCAAGGTCATCATACGTTATTTAAATGGATGCAAATTGATCTTATGACTAATATAAAATATTATTTTTCTAACGCTGAAATTGAAAGCGAAGCTGAAGTAATAAACCTTTAGATTAGACTTGAGTAAAATTAATTAACCTGTTGGGAACTAATTTTCGACCTTTATCATCCAGTCTTGTAATTTGGCGATCATCAAAAAATCTCAATAAAGCTAGAGCATATTTGCGGGTAATATTTAGCGATTCTTTAAAATCTTTAGGGGTAATATTTTTATTTTTATCCCAAAGCATAAGGAGCACTGTTTGGGCGTTAGCTATGACTGAGCTTAGGCAAACGTAATCATAATCAATAATGAATATATGTCCTGCGATTTCCATATCTTTAAGGGTTCGTTTAATTAGCGAACTTTCAATGTTTAATTCCTTGGCGATAAATTTAATTTCAATGCATTTATACTGGCTTAATATTTCGAGAATTTGTTTGGCTAAATCAGAAAGACTCAAATCTTTATCGCTAAATTTTAGTCTAATATTGTCATAAAATATTTCGATTAAATTTTTAGCAAGTAAATCATTTATAAAACTATTTACTAAATTCTGGGTGTTGACATTAATATTTTTAAAGATATTATTATCAAGATAATTAGCAATAGATGTCTTATTGACTATAGATTGGTTTGTATTATACTCGATCAATTTTATTAATTTTTTAAGTATATTTTCATACTCAGAAGCTAAAATTATTACATCATCAATGATTTTAAGTTGATCGTCTGTATTTAAATTGGTTATGGTATCGTTTAAATGGTTAGCTGGTATAAAAAAATCTAGATTGCTTAATGGCATAAATAACACTTGTTCAAGCATTAACAAAATAGTGCCATGAAAGTCATTTTTCATAATTAGACTGGCTAGTTTTTGCATACTGATTAATTTGAAATCAATAAAATCATTTGTGGAAATTATGATACCACCATAGATATCGTCAGTCTTAAATTTAACGATACAGCGATCACCAGGGAAAGCTACAATGTTTTCGGTTAACCTGATTTTAGTAATTAGCTTGTCAGCCGTTTTATATTTAAAACATTTTCCCTGGCGTTCAGCGCAGTTGTGGTATAGGGTTATATCTGAAACAGATTTTAATTTTTCGTACTTGCTATTTGGCGCAGTGGTCAGATAAATAATTAAACTGTCCGTAGATGCTAACTTTTGATTTGATAGTACCGATCCACGTTTAATATCTTTTTCCTTACCTTGTTTAAGGTTGAGGTTAAGTGCTAATCTGGCACCTGTATACCCATATGAGACGTTTTCATTAAAGCTTTGTAATGATTTGATTTTGGCAATCAGATTACCTGGTTCAATATAAATTGTTTGGGTGTAGTCAATTAAACCTTGTATTAAACTACCCGTAATTATAGTTCCTAGTCCTACTTTGTTGAAAATCCGATCGATTGGCATATAGGCCATTGGCGCATTAAATTCAGGGCTCGTAAACAAATTATCCAGAAGTTCTTGAGCATATGTTTCGAGGGCTTTTTTAAGGTTATTGATGGTAGTTAAGTCGTAGATTGAAAAAACAATGATATTATTCGAATTTAAGTTATTCTCCTTGAGTAAATTTTCGGTGGCTAATTTTACTTTAGCAATTGTTTGTGAATCGACTAAATCAGCTTTAGTAATTACCGTGAGGATATTTTTATAGCCTAGTAAGTTTAAGATTTTGACATGTTGAATGGTTTGTGGTTTGATTGATTCATTGGCTGCTACAACTAATAATGCGGTATTCTGACAGCTAACGCCACAAAGCATATTGCGTAAGAATCGATCATGACCGGGCACATCAACAAAGCCAATAATTAAGTCTTTCACAAAATTTTTATAGGTTACTTTAGTTGAGTAGTGTGCATAACCAAGATCAATAGTCATAGACCTTAACTGCTCTTCAATTAATCTATCTGGATTTGTATTGGTTAAACTTTCAATTAATGAAGTTTTACCATGATCAACATGTCCAGCTGTAACTACGGTAAAATATAATTTGTCAATTGAGATTTTATTGGTTTTAAGAGGAGTTTTCATTTTGCTACATCAATTTTTAGATCCTATTTTACTAGCTATTAAAGAATTAGTGTTAAGTTTTGGCTATTTTGGCGTAATTGTTATGATGGCAATTGAATCAGCTAATATTCCTTTACCGAGTGAGGCCATTATGCCCACAGCCGGATTTTTAGTTCAGCAAGGCAAATTAAATTTTCATTTATCGGCTTTTGCTGGAGCTTTAGGCTGTCTTATTGGCTCTATTCCATCATATCTTTTAGGTCTTTATGGTGGAAGACCTTTTTTATTAAAATATGGTAAATATTTATTAATTAAGGAAAAAGATCTTAAATTGGCTGAAATTTGGGTGGATAAGTTTGGTGACTTGACTTTTTTTATTTGTCGAATGCTACCAGTAGTAAGAACCTTTATTTCTTTTCCGGCCGGAGTCTTAAAAGCCCATTTTGGGGTGTTTTGTCTATTAACCTTTGTTGGCTCATTGTTTTGGTGTTATTTTTTGACTTATATTGGCATAAAATTTGGCGAAAATCTTGAAGCCTTTGTTAATATATGGCATAAATTTGATATAGCCATTGTTTTAACCTGCGTAATTTTAGGCTCTTGGTATTTATACCATCATTTAAAGCCAGAAATTAAGTAAGCTTAATAGTTTTGGCTTAGTGAATTTAATTGGTGAAATTAGCATTTATAGCTGGTTTAATTGTTAATTTCGGCGGTATTGCCGTTTTTTACTATCTGCTTTCATTAAAAGCAAGTCTTCAAGTAATTGTGAACGATCGTCTGATTCCCAGCGTTGTAACCATATGGAAATTGCCTGTTGGATCATGGCGCTTTTGTCTGGAGAATGCGTTCCATAAGATTTCTTTAATTCTAGCCAAATTGACTGTAAGGCTGACATTTGATCATTGGGCAGTTTAATTGTATAAGCGCCAAATGTAATATCATTTATTGCTTTTTCAGCATTATTGTGGTTATTATTATTTTGATCCATAGGTTAATTGTAAGCTAAAAATAAAAAAATTAATCTTTTTTGATGGGAACATTACCATTGTAATACTTGCAATTTTTTTTATTTGTTACAAAATATAAATAATAACTTAAATAAGATAATTTAAATTTTATCTAGAGGCTGCATTTATGAATGAGATTTTTAAAACTACTTTAACTAAAATCATTCAGGATAAAATTTTTCTCGGATTACTGTTAATAGGCTTATTGACAATTTTTGTGGGTTTGGGCAGTAATAGCGATGTTTCTCAAAACAACAATAACAACAACACCAGTAAATCAGAAAATACCTCCAATAAAAGTGAAAATGATGCAGTGCAATTTGAAGTGGAGCCAAAACTAGCGGTTGATTTTGTGAAATGGTGGTTAACTGGTTCGATGGATTACAATGCCTCAAGTGCTTTAAATAATCACCAAGAAGCCGCTAAATGGATGACTAGCGAGGCAAATACTATGTTCAATGCCAATTTTTGGTCTCCAGATTTAGCTAATGGAATTCTCCAGGGACATTATGCTGGTCAGTTTCAAACCACTGATGTTAAAGCCTTGGCCATTAATCCTGATGGTTCGGTAGTGGTGGGATTTCAAGGTAATATGCTGTTTCAGACCGCTAAAAGTCCAACTGTTCAGCAGGTCTTAGCAGATGTTTTAGTGCGTAAAGATAAACAAGGTTTAAGGATTTCGGGAATTTACAATCGCACGATGCCAATTATTGGACAATTAATCCATTAAAGATAAAATTTATCAAATCAGGCTCAAACATAAATTTATAAAGAAATTGTATATAAATTTGACAAAAGTCTTTTTTAAATAAATTTATATGTTATATTTTTTATTGATGCGTACTATCTTGCCGAGGTAGCTCAGTCGGTAGAGCGGAGGACTGAAAATCCTTGTGTCGCCGGTTCAATCCCGGCTCTCGGCATTCCTTTAGTTTATTATGTCTAAATCCAAGTCATTAATCTTGAGTTTAATATTGCTGGTTCTTTGTTCCAGTAGTTTTCAAGTTAAGGCCTTGGCTTCATTACAATTTCTGGTTAAACCCTATTTACAATTAGGGAATCACGCTGATATTTTAGCTTTAGAAAGCTATGACCTTATTTTTGTTAGTGATGCTATTAATCCAAAATTAAAGATATATTTAAAACAAGCCAATATAAATTGGCAAGAACAAAAAAAAATAAGCGTTAAGCAAATTGGTAATTTCGCTAAGACTGAATTTTATGAATATCGCTGTAAACTTGGAAATATTAAACCAAATTTAGAATTTAACTATAAAATAGTTGAAAATGAGACCGTGATTTTTCAGGCTCAGGCTAAGTCACGTTCAACTGGTAATACAAAATTTGCGGTATTTGGCGATCTTGGTTATGGGTCACCAGGGCAGAAGGAATTGGCCTATAATTTATTCAAACGCAATGTAGATTTTGTCCTTATGCCAGGTGATATTGTTTATCGCCGTGGTCTGGTATCTGAATATCTGGAAAAATTTTTTCCTATTTACAACTGTGACAATCCTTCCAAGCTTAAGGGTGCACCATTATTAAGATCCACTATGTTTTTTCCAGCCTTGGGTAATCATGATATGGCACTTACTGGTGCCGATTATAAAACTGACTTAAGTATTCATAAAGATGCGTTGGGTTATTTTTATTTCTTTGATGAGCCTTTAAATGGTGTCATTTTAAAACAAAACCCATGGTTGTCAGTGGCTGGTAGTAATAAAATGAAAAAACAAATTTTAAACTCGACTTTTGATCGATTCCCAGTCATGGCAAATTATTCTTTTGATTGGGGATATGCCCATATTCTCGTTCTTGATGCTAATCCTTATCAGAATTGGAACGATCCTGTTTTAAGACAATTTGTCGAAGCTGATTTGTTAAAAGCCAAAGCTTGTAAATGGAAATTTGTCTGTTATCATCAGCCGGCTTTTTCTAGTGATCCTTTTCACCATCAAGAAAATCATATGCGTAGTTTGAGTGACATCTTCCAAAAATATGGTGTTAACCTAGTTTTTACGGGACATGCTCATTGTTACCAAAGATCTTATCCGTTAACTTTTAATGCTAATATCGTGGAAAATGTAAATAAACAACCTGACTTTATTTTAGATAAAACCTATGATGGTAAAAAGCAAACTAAGCCTAATGGGATAATTTATTTAGTAACTGGTTGTGGTGGTGCTCCATTATATAACCCTAAAGTGTTTAAAGATAAACAAGAAGAATTCACGGATGTTTATTTAGGTAATGAATATTCATTTACGTTCGTAGAAGAAACGGATACTAGCTTAAAAATCAAGCAAGTAAATGCTAGCGACCAAACAATTGATGAATTTATTATAACTAAATAAATATTTTTAGCAAATTGTCTGGCAACTTGTATTGGTTGTTATTCTTTAATAATGTTTTTTTATCAAATAACTAACAAAATTAGACCTTGATAATAGACTTAAACTTAGTCATGTATTCTTTGGCTAAGGCTAAAGTTCCTTGTTTACGACTAAAACAAAAACGTACATATTTATGCTTGATTTTTTCATTATTTATAAAACTAGATCCTGGAACTACTGCTACTTTAACTTCTTTAACCAAGGCCTTAGCAAAATCAAGATCGTTTATATAGCCAAATTTACTAATATCAGCAAAAATGTAATAGGCACCAATAGGATTATAATAGCTAAAGCTATAATTATCTAAAATTTCTTTAAGATAATTCCTGCGATAATTATAACTTTCTTTTAAATCAGTATAAAATTTTGGATCGGCATTAAGAGCTTTTACAGCTCCTCTTTGTAGTGGCGCCGGTGAACCAACGGTTAAAAAATCATGCACTTTGCGAATGGCTTTAGTAAACTCACTGTTAGCTATCGCCCAGCCCACCCTCCAGCCAGTCAAACTGTATGTTTTAGATAAGCTATTAATTGTTACACTTAAAGATTCCATGCCTGGTAAACTGGCTATAGAAATGTGTTTCGCCTCATCATAAAGGATATGTTCATAAATCTCATCCGTTATTGCAATAACGCCCCACTTTTGACAAAGTTGAGCAATTATCGTTAATTCAACTAGATTAAAAACTTTTCCAGTTGGATTATGTGGTGTATTGATAATTATAGCCTTAGTTTTATTGTTAAAAGCTTGGATTAATTCAGTTTCGTCAAATTCCCAATTTGGTGGCTGTAATTGGACGTATTTAGGTTTGGCTCCTGATAAAATGGTATCGGGTGAGTAATTCTCATAATATGGTTCAAACACAATAACTTCGTCGCCAGGATTTATAAGCGCTAAAAACGTGGCAATCATCGCTTCGGTCGCGCCACAGGTAACTGTTATTTCGGTATCGGGATTAAGCGCACTATTTAAGCTTGAACTGTATTTGTCAGCTATAGCCTGCCTTAGTAATTTATCGCCCCAGGTTATGGCATATTGATTGATATTATCTTTAATTGCAGCAATACCAGCTTCTTTGAAATCTAAGTTGGCTTCAAAGTCTGGTAATCCTTGAGCTAAATTAATTGCTTTATGTTCACTAGCGATACGGGACATTTCGCGAATTACCGATTCGGTAAAGCTCAAGGCTTTTAGTGATGGTTTAAAACTGGTATTAATTTTCATTTTTTTTATCTAGATATTTCTGCGCAGATTGATATAAGAGGTCTTTATGCATTCGATCTGGATCGTGAAAAAAGGCATTGGCAATATCGGTATCAAGAATATGTTTACCTAGTAATTTAACAGCCATTTCAGTTGAATTTGAATCTTCAAGAACAATTATATGATGCCCTTCGGCCGTTTCATTAAAATATTTTTGGAAATATTGACATATGCATTGTTTGGACCGCGCCATATGAGCGGTTAAAATAATTACATGCAAATCTTTTTTATTTTGTTCGTTAAAATTTAATTCTTGCAAATAGCTATTTAAATTTTCTAGTAAATTTGCTGTGGCAATATCGGCATTTTTCATCAAAGCTTTGGTTATTAAAGACGCAAAATTCTGGAGTTTATCTTTAGAGATTTGTTTTTTTTCAATTATTGGCTTACAAAAATTAGAAGTAGATTTTAATATTTCAATTTGATTTTTTACAGTATTATCTAATACATAACTATATTCAAAACGATCTGATAATTCACGAGAAAATTGTTCCAGTTTTTTTAGCTTAAAAGTAGTATTTTCATCTAGTATTTGGTCGGTTTTATCGTTAAGTAATACAAAAACAGCCAATGGAATATGATCTACCGATTTTAATAGATTATAAATTACGGGTGTTAAGGATTTGGCTGTAATAAAATTTGATTTATATAAATAAATTTTGTCATTAGCAATTAGTAAAAATGGTTTGGCTTTATCTATTTTTTCGTCAACTTTATTTGCATAAATTTCACGAAAAAAATCATCAGCTGATTGAAGGGTTGTTCCTATACTTGTTTCTTTAGTGATGTCGATTTTATTAATAATGTTATGGTTAGAATCATTGGCTAAAGTAGGTAAAATGGTTGAATATAATAATATGATAAATAATGTAATTATCTTAGTTCTTGGATGATTATGCATTTGTTTTATTTTCACGTTGGAGAATTGACAAAAAGATTTTTACTAACCTTGGGTCAAATTCAGTCCCAGAACCAGTACTTAAAATGTTACAGGCCTCTTCAGGGGTTAAGCTTTTGCGATAAGGTCTGTCTGATGTCATTGCGGTGAATGAATCAACTATTGAAACAATGCGTGCTTCTACTGGGATTTCGTCGCCTTTGATACCGTTAGGATAACCACTGCCATCATAATTTTCTCGAAAATATTGGATAATTACGGCAACTTTGTGCAGCAATTTGGCAGGCTCGAGTAATTTAGCTCCAATTGTTGGACTGGTTCTTACTAATTTAATTTCCTCTTCAGTTAAAGGTCCGGTTTTATTTAGAACCGTTTCGGGTATTCCCAATTTACCCAGATTGCATAAACTGGTAGCCAAAGCAATTATTTTGGCGTGTTCATCAGATAATCTAAGTGCTTTGGCCATTTTTAAAGCATAGTCATAGGCTCTTGGTGTTCTTTCAGTACCATATGAATCTAATTGATCGACCATTTCAATTATTTTTGTACATAAACCAATAATACCTTCTTCAGCAAAGTATTTTAAATTTATATTAATATCATTTTGTAAGATGAGTTTTTCACTAGTTTTATCAGGAGCAGGAGTTGGCTCACTTTGCAAAACTTCAATATCATAGCTTTCTGCAGCTGAACAAACACGGTTACGACCACGTTTTTTAGCCAGATATAAGGCTTTATCGGCAGCTTCAAATAATGCATCAGAATCATTGGCATCATTGGGAAAGACGGCTAAGCCTAATGATGCTGTTACAATACCAATACCTTCAATTGGTTCAGCTCTTATTGATTCACAAATTCTTTGCGCAACGGTAAGGGCACCTTGATAGTCGGTTTCTGGTAATAATATGGTGAATTCTTCACCACCAAAACGCCCTGCTACATCCACGTCATCACGAATACATTTTTTAATTACATCGGAGATGCGGATAATAGCTAAGTCACCAAATTGATGACCTAAATTGTCGTTGATTTTTTTTAAGAAATCTAAGTCAACAATAATAAACGAAAAATAGCGACCCGAACGATGAAACCGATTTATTTCAGCGGCCAGTTTTTCATTAAAATGGCGGCGATTATAGAGACCCGTCATCGGATCAGTAGTTGCCTGTTTGTCTTTATCAA
>JAKAZS010000024.1:0-14353 GCA_021815785.1 bacterium | reverse complement strand
TATCTGCTATATCAAACATCATTTCACTGTCCAGTTTATTTAAGGATTTTTGATTAAAAATCATAAATAATGAACCTTTGAATTCTTCATGGACTAACGGTACTATTTTTAAAAATTCAAAGGTAAAAGGGACTTGATTAGGTATTCCTAAGCTTTGAAGATCATGGCTATTAAGTAAAATTGGCTTGCCTTGGCGCAAGTCGGTTAAATATATATTTATGAGAAATTTATAAATTGCCGTTAGTTCGGTTTCAAAAGTTTGTTCAATTTCTTCAGTAGTTTTTAATGCGGGTTCATAAACAATTTTGGTTTGGTTTAAAGAATTTTTATCAGTACCATGGATGGTTAGCATACAAGATTTTAGTTCAAAATATTCCTGCAAAGTTTTAATTGTACTTTGTGATACTATAGATAAATTTTGACGGATGGCATCAGCTTGATTTAGCGTTTTATTGAATTCTTTAATTTCACGAGACACTGAATTGATTAAATCAGTGCGTCTTTGATGGGCTTCAATGAGGGTAATAGCTTGATCGGCTCTAATTACACTGGCAAAATTATCAGAGATGTTTTCACCAACAGTTTGTTTTTGTTTGCTCATAACTGAGTAAATATTGCGTCTTTCATCCAAATCCCAAAGGCCTAAGACGCCAAGAGTCGTTCCTTCAGCTTTTAATGGGATTAACCAGGCAATTTTGTGTTCAAAAATGAGATCTTGTTTTCGGAAATTAGATTCAATATTAAAAAACTTAGCTTTTTCTGATTTAAATACAGTTATAAAGGGATTGTCCGTATTAGATAAAGGGATTTCAGCTAAACTATTATTAGGGATTTGACCTTTTAGACAATTTTCTTCCTGGTCATGTAAGTATATCTGAGCCTTGCTAAAACCAAAATTCTTAGCCACCATGTTAACACATTCGCTGATTGTGTTAGTAGTATTATTATTGTTATTATTGTTGCGTGATTTGCGAAATTTTTCGGCAATATCTTTTAATAATTCCATTTCACTGGCTCGTTCACTGATGTTTTTTTGATCTTCGGCTTGTTTCAGAACTACGGAAATCATTTTAGCGACACTGATAATGGTTTGGCAATCATCATCACCCCAATGTCTAGCTATAGTACATTGATGTAATTCCAGGAAGCCTAAAACCTTGTTGCGCGAATGTAGTTTAGCGATTAATACCCCCCGTACGTCACCTAATTCAAATAAAGAATGAATTGTACCGCAGTTTTTATAAAGGCGGTTTTCTTTTTGCACATCTTTAAGATCTGGTATATTAACTGCTACATCATTATTATTGTCGTCTTGGTAATAGCTGAGAATTTCTTTCATAAAGCGATATGATTCATCAGCTGGAATTGGTATATTAGCAAAACAGTTTTGCTCATTTACTGAATACTCGCAGGTAACACTGGTGTTTTCATCTTCAATTAACCATAGCAATCCACGATCAGCATTAAGGGCTTTTGTTAAACTCTCCATGGCTGAAGTTAAAACAACTTGAAAATCTTCGTTTTGTTTTAAATCTTGTAAGATTTGCTTGTAAAGTGTTTGAGCTTTGTCCGAAATTGGACCATTTAAATCTGGAAAAATTAGTGGTTTTGATGCTTTAGCTGGTGGTAAAGATGGTTTGACTGGTGCATTAATATTAACTGGTTTGTTGATTAGGCTTTCTGGAATAGCCGTTAAGGCTTTAGTGAATTTTTCATTCATGTTAACGAGAAATTCTTGATTACTAATACTGTCAATCACAATCGGTTGAATGGCATTATTTGCTTCAACGGTTTCGGTTTGTAGATTTTGATTAGTGGATAAATTTGGAGTATTCAGGTCAGAGTCAGCGTTTTGGATTATTTGTGACTGTATTTTTGGCCAATAAGATTTTATCGTAGGAATATGAATGTGATTAGTTCCCCGAAAATGCATATCTTTGCGAGCATCGAGTAATTTGTTAAATTCAGCCTGGTCAATTTCTTCAAGATTGGAGGCTAAACGGGTAAATACCTTGTCAACTATGTCGGGATTTAGCGAGCCAATACATTCGTACTTATAAGTGTTACTGGCTTCGGAAATCTCAAGGCCGTTTACTACTAGGCATAAACCAAGACTTTCCACCAAAAAACTCCATTCGTCAAGTGAGTCTTTATTATTATTAGAAAAAACCCCTAAATAGTTGGCTTTTTCCTGTAAATGTAGGAAATCTTCGTTTTTTGGTAACAGTTTTTTTGCATTGTCATTAGACCAGTAAACAATTAAGGGCTCTAAGTTGTTTTCAATGGTAAATTTTTCAATTTCCCTTAGAAAAGGCTGGATTTTTTTGGGCTCTAAAATACTCATTGGTAATGATTCAGAACCAGTGTGCTGAATTATTATGGACTGAATTGGAATAATACTTTTGGTAATCATTAAACCTAAATCTTAATAAAGATTGACCCTAATATATTATTTGCCCAATTTATAACATTTTAATCTTATGTCTATTGTTAAAGTTACAAATAGATAAAGGAATTACAAATTTATTAAATTATTAAATACTAAACTTTGGCAAATTATGTTGATTTTGTTGTTATTATTTTAATCTAAAATCGATTATTAAACATTAAAAAAATAATGAAAAAAAAATTAGTTTTAAACTATCAGGAAAATATTGACTTCTTAAATTCAAAAATTTATTTAAACAATATCAATTATTGGCAAAAATTTTGGCTTGATCATAACATTGTTAATGAATTTACGATACCGACAGAATATTTTGCTAAAATTTTAAACTTACTATCCTTAGCTAAAGCCGTTAATGTGTTAGATTTGGCTTGTGGAAATGGTGATAAAACCATTGAATTAGTTAAGCATAATTTTAAGGTGACCGGAATTGATATTAGTGAATTGGCTATTGGTCAAGCTTTGACGCTAGGGCAACAACTTGATCTGGAAGTTGATTTTGACTGTAGTGATATTTTGGATATGCCTTATGCATATGCAAGTTTTGATGCAGTTATTGCTTTTTTCATTCTTGAACATTTGACTTTTAATTTGGCTAAACACCTAGTCCAGCAGTTAAAGTCTATAATTATGCCGGGTGGTTATTTTATTACGGCTATTAGACAAAATTATCCGAATCTGGAAAACAGTCAAGTCCTCGAAGATAAAACCTTAGTTTCGGGTGATAATTTAACCAAAGGAATGTTTTACTTTCAATATACAAATTCGTATATTAATGAATTGTTTCAAAATTGGCAAATTCATGAAATGATTAACATTAACAACGATGTAATGTTAATCATTGCTAAAAATTTTCAGCCCTAACTTTTAGCAATAACCTTTAACAATAATTATTCCCAGTCTAAGCAACTTCCACTTTGATAGTCTAAGACCCTGGTTTCAAAAAAATTCTTTTCTTTATTTAAGTCAATACTTTCACTCATCCAAGGAAAAGGATTACTTATGTTAGCATATTGTTCTCTTAAGCCAATTTGTTTAAAGCGGCGATTGGCAATGTACTTTAAATAATCAGCAAATAAAGGGGTGTTTAAACCAAGGATACCCGGATTTAAGGTGTCTTTGGCATAGGCATATTCTAATTCTACACCATGTTTAATAAGCGTTATTATTTCAGATTGAAAGGAATTCGTCCATAATTCTTTATTCTCGATGATAATCTGGTTAATTAAATCTATACCAAAATTTAAATGCATAGATTCATCACGTAAAATATACTGAAACTGCTGACTAGCTCCAGTCATTTTATTTTGCCGACCAAAACTTAGCATTTGAACAAAGCCTACATAAAAAAATAATCCTTCCATGATTATATAGTAACAAATTAAATTTTTTAACAACAATTGATTGGTTTTAAATTCGCCAGTTTTAAATTCTGGATTATTAAGTTCTCGGGTTATTTCCAGTTCAAAAACGGCTTTGTCATGAACACTTTTAACTTCATTGTACATATTAAATATTTCGGATTCATTTAGGCTTAAACTTTCGACAATATACTGGTATGCGTGAGTATGAAGTGCTTCTTCAAAAGCTTGCCGTAACAAGTATTGGCGGCATTCAGGATTAGTTATGTGTTTGTAGACAGCCAGGACAAGATTGTTGGCAACTAATGAATCGGCTGTACTAAAAAAACCTAAATTTCTTTTAATAACAATTTTTTCGTTTTCACTTAGACCTGATTTTTTTCGCCATAAAGCTACATCATTTGCCATATTTATTTCCTGAGGCATCCAGTGATTAGCACAAGCATCCAAATATTTTTTCCAGGCCCACTCATATTTAAATGGTACTAGTTGATTTAAATCAGCTCTACAGTTAATGATTTTTTTATCGTCAACGTTAATGCGACTGCTGATTCCCTTTGGCTGAGATACTGCTTTAAATATATTAGTATCATTGAAGGTTGATTCGAGGGTATTTGATTTGTTAAGCAAATTTTGGGTTACGGATAAATTGTTTGGTTTAGTTAAAAAGTTTTTCATGAATTCTTCTCCTTGAGTATTGATTTAATTGATTTCAAACGGCTAGACTGCTCATTGTGTTAAGTTGATTTAAATCTGATTAGTTGAAAGTGGTATGGCTATTTATGAAACTTAGTTTAATTGTTTACTGACATACTTCACAGGTATTATCAGTTAGACAATTTCGGGTTACTTGGTTTAAGGAATTTGTTGTTATTGTTGATTTTTCAATATTTGTAGCACTTTTACTACGTAAATAATAAGTCGTTTTAAGCCCACTAAGCCAGGCCTGCAGGTACAGGTTATGCAGAATTTTGCCGCTGGGATTAACTGTATATAAATTCAAACTAATTGCTTGATCAATCCATTTCTGGCGTTTAGCTGCTAATTTTATTAAGCAAAGTGGATCGATTTCAAAGGCTGTTTTGTATAATTGTTTGATTTCTGAAGGTATTTCAGAAATATTTTGAATACTGCCTGACTGAGCTTTTATCGTGTTAATTATTGTACTATTCCACAAATTAAGCTTTTGCAAATCTTGAATAAGATACTCATTAATTAAAATAAAGTCACCAGATAGGTTTGATTTAACAAATATATTTTCAAACGTAGGTTCAATTGAGGATGTAACACCAATAATATTAGCAATGGTAGCAGTTGGTGCAATAGCCATGCAATTGCTGTTGCGCATACCGTATTTTTGAATATGTTGGCGCACTAATGACCAATCCAAAGTTGAATTATTGTCAACGGTTAATTTTTGTTGGCGATGTTTGTCTAAAATGCTTAGACTATCTATTGGTAAAATTCCTTGATCCCAAAATGAATTTTGGTAACTTGGATATTTACCTCGTTGTCTGGCTAATTTTGAACTGGCCATAATAGTGAAGTAACTGATTGCTTCTTGAGAATTATCAGCAAATTTCAAAGCTCTTTCACTGGATAGGGTAATGTGCATTTTATACAGAGCATCTTGAAAGCCCATTATGCCAAGACCAATTGGTCGATGTTGAGAATTGGCTTTAAAGGCTTTGTCAACTGCATAATAATTTAAATCAATAACATTGTCTAACATTCTTACGGCAAGATTGCAGGTTTGTTCAACCTTGTCTATATTTAAACAGCCTTGGTCTAAGCGGTCTTGGTCTAAGTGATTGACTAAATTTATTGATCCTAAATTACATACCGCAATTTCAGCTTGACTAGTATTTAACGTGATTTCTGTGCATAAATTTGAGCTATGGATTACTCCAACATGTTGCTGAGGATTTCGTAAATTGCACGGATCTTTAAATGTTATCCAGGGATGACCAGTTTCATAAAGACTAGTTAACATTTTGCGCCATAAATCTTTAGCCCTAACTGTTTTAAATAATTGTAACTGATTATTTTGTGCCATTTTTTCATAATATTCATATAAAGTTTTAAAGTCCGGACCAAATTTTTCATGAAGATCGCCAACTTCATCAGGACTAAATAAAGTCCAATTGCTATCTTCAATTACTCTTTGCATGAACAGGTCAGGAATCCAGTTAGCTGTATTCATATCATGAGTACGTCTGCGATCGTCGCCAGTATTTTTTCTTAATTCAAGAAAATCTTCAATGTCAATATGCCAAGTTTCCAAATAGGCGCATACGGCGCCATTTCGTTTGCCCCCTTGATTTACGGCTATAGCAGTGTCGTTAGCAACTTTTAAAAATGGAATCAAACCCTGACTTTTACCGTTAGTTCCTTTAATATAAGCTCCCAGTCCACGGATATTTGTCCAGTCATTGCCTAACCCCCCGCTATATTTTGATAACAAAGCATTATCTTTAATACTATCATAAATGGCTTCTAAATCATCATTGATTGTTGTAATAAAACATGAGGATAATTGTGATCTTTTGGTACCACTATTAAATAATGTTGGCGTGGATGGAATAAAATCAAAATCGGACATTAAATTGTAAAATTTTATAGCCATTTCATTTGGGTTTCCTTCATTAAGAGCTAGTCCCATAGCTATACGCATCCAAAAATATTGGGGTAATTCCAATGGGCTATCATTTAGCGCTAGTAAATATCTATCACTTAAAGTTTTTAGTCCAAGGTAATTAAATTTATAATCGTTCTCTATTTTTAAAGACTGACTTAATAATGTTAAATCAAAATCGTTTAACTTGGAGTCGAGTAAATTTGCATTTATACCTTTATGTATATAATTGATAAAACCTGTTTGATATAATGTATTTGTATTAATTTGATTAAATTCCCAGCTTTCAAAAACCTGACTTTTTAGTTTATATAATAAAACTCTGGTGGCAATATTATTAAATTTGTAATTCTCTTCAATAAGGCTAGTTGCTGTATAGATAAAAGCTTGAATAATTTCATTAAGGGAAATTCCGGGATAAAAATATTGAAATATTGCTTTGCGCCATTTCTTAAGGTCATTGCTATCTAGCAAATTATTATTGATTTGGTTAATTAGTTGGTACGCTAATTTATTTATTTGAATAGGACTAAGTGTTTTATTGTTTTTTATTAAAGTTTTCATATTATTGCTCCTTTGATATAGTTAATTTAAAATTGCTTGGGCTAAGGGTAATTTTTAAATAAAAAACCTTCTGGTACATATCCAAAAGGTAACGTTATATCGTAAGCAATAAAATTGCCTAAATTAACGATAACCTCCTTGCCTCGAAGAGTGTGATCTTATGAACACTCAGGTGGGTAGCCTGGCTTTTAACAGTTGCGGGACAGCGATGGATTCGCACCATTCTTCCCCCACCGAATCATGTTATTAACTGATTCCTTGTTTTTCTGAGTGCGGGTATTTGTTTTTTTTCTAGACCTCCAAAATTCTTGATTTAAAAATTCATAATATTTTTTTTGTATGGCTAGCTTAGCACAGATATTTTAAATTACAAGAATAATTTTTAAATCAGTTGAGCAATTCAATGTTTCCTGATAGTGATAATTTTTAATAGTAT
The DNA here is from genome assembly GCA_021815785.1 of bacterium. Lineage (GTDB taxonomy): Bacteria > Cyanobacteriota > Vampirovibrionia > Obscuribacterales > JAKAZS01 > JAKAZS01. The sequence goes on along the minus strand of JAKAZS010000024.1, from coordinate 6,911 downwards.
TGAATATCAAGTTTATAGGTCGTGGATCGTGCTTGGATATCGCCTGTGGGTGTTAAGATTTGAATGTAAAATTTATTTGTTTAGCTTAAAATTTTTTTTAGCCATAAAATTTTTTAAAAATAATTTTGGAATTTATAAACTATTCAATGAAATTTTGCTGTGAAAATATATTTAAAACTTTAAAACTTTTTTAGTTAGTTTACTTTCAACGTTAATTTAGACAAATAGGTCTAATATTTACTTTAATAATTAAATATAATATATAGAATATCTCTTAATTAATAGATTTAAAAGTTTAAGTTTTATTTAAACTTAATTGTTGTATAGTATTTCATGTAAATTTATTATATTGAAAATATATTTATTACTGCTAGTTAAAATGAACGGCCGTAATAATTATAAAAATGAGGTTAGCTATTATGATTTCAGGCATTTATTTAATCCAGCCAAAATTCCCACCTTCCTTTTGGGGCATGGATTACTGTAGAGATTTAAGTGGATTTAAGGCTAATTTTCCGCCACTTAATTTGATGACCTTGGCTGCCCTGACACCAGAAGATATAAAAGTTACTATTTGTGATGAACATGTTGAATTGGCCAAATTAATTATTCCCGATGAAGTGGTTGGTATTAGTGGTTATTTGGTGCAAAAGGACAGAGTCTTTGAATTGGCTAAGTTATATAAAAATCAGGGCAAAGTTGTGGTTATTGGTGGCCCTATCGCAAGTTTAATGCCTGATGAGTGTAGGAAGTATGCTGATGTTTTGTTTGAAGGTGAGTCGGAATATACCTGGCCACAATTTATTAATGACTTACGGATTAACCGATCTCAGCAATCCTATTGTGAGCATGGTTGGGTTGCCTTAAAAGATATTCCTTTGCCTAGGCTGGATTTAGTGAACATGGATAATTATGCTCAAGGCATTGTTCAAACTTCGCGCGGTTGTCCATATAATTGTGAATTTTGTGATATAGCTGTTATGTTTGGTCGAAAAGTAAGAATTAAGCCATTAGCTAGAATTATGGATGAAATTAAGCTTTGGTATCAAACTGGAGTGCAGTCTATCTTTTTTGCTGATGATAATTTTGCGGGCAATCGGAACCATGCCCGTGAATTGTTAAGTGAATTAGTTAAATTGAATCAAAGTATTGCTGAGCCAATAATTTTTCATGCACAAATTAGCGTTGATGTAACTAACGATGAGGCTTTTTTAGGGTTAATGCAAGCCGCAAATTTTCAAGCAGTGTTTGTGGGTATTGAGACCCCCCGTAAAACTAGTTTGCTCGAGACCAATAAAGTTCAAAATTTAAAAGTCGATTTAGTTCAGGCCATTAAAACATTTCAACGTTATGGCATGTTTGTGTTTGCGGGAATGATTGTTGGGTTCGACAATGATGATGAATCGGTTTTTGCCGAGATTTTTGACTTTGTGCAAAATTCTAATATTCTACTACCGATGATTGGATTGTTACAGGCTTTACCGAAAACACCGCTGTTTGAAAGGCTTAATCAGTCAGGACGAATTAAACAGGAGTTCCAGCCAAGTAATAATCATACTGTATCTAGTAATATAATACCACTTAAAATTTCTTATGAACAGTTATGCCGTAATTATATTGATTTATGTAATCGCTTATATAGTTATGAGGCTTTTAGTAAACGCCTTATTGGTAGCTTACAACAGGTTTTTGAATATAAGCTAAATGTACAGCGAACAAGTTTAAGATCAATTTTAGCTGGTGTAAGAGTGATCCGCTATTATCTGTTAACTTGTGATTGGCAGCGGCGCAATTTTTTTATTAAAACTATCTATAATACAATGCAGATAAAATGGCAAGCAATTATGTTGGTTATTTGGTATTTAGGGATTTATAAACATGTAAGTTCTTTTGTTAACAATGACCTTACATTAGCTAGAGCTTTTATAAATCAAGAAACTGTTCATTTATCATAAAATAAGGCTTATAAATTAAGGATTTTACTGAAGATTTTAATTATTAAGCTAAGCCTTTGGTTTTAACCGAATTGGTTTTTGCTTTTAAAAAAAGTTTAAATAATGCCGGTATTACAATTAATACTAATGTTGTACTGCTGATTAAACCGCCAACAATAACTATAGCTAGAGGATGCTCTAATTCGCGACCGGACCCCCCCCAAATTGCTAAGGGTAACATTCCCAAAGCGGCAGTACTGGCAGTCATAAGAATCGGGGTTACGCGGTCCAGACAGCCTAAAGTTATGGATTCGTTTATATTATGGCCTGATTCCATAAATTTATCAATTTTACTTACTAATAATAAACTGTTTCGGGTTGAAATGCCAAATAAAGAGATAAAACCAATAAGTGATCCTATCGACAACTCATTGCCAGTCAAGCTTACGGCAATAATGCCACCAATTGTCGATAAGGGAAGATTAAGCAGTACAAGTATTGTCGATAACCAGGAAGGTAATCCTTGTCTTAGTAACACTATAACTAAAATTAATGACAACAGACTGGAAAAGAGTAATGTCTGAGCTGCTTCAATTCTGGCTTTATACTGACCGGCATAATCTATGTAATAGCCTTTCGGTAATTTGATATTTTTTTTAATTTTAGCTTTAGCTTCATCGACAATACTAACGATGTCACGTCCTTGGCAATTTGCCTGAATTACAATTCGTCTTGCTACATGTTCACGAATAATAACGTTAGGACTTTCTTTTATTTGAATTGTGGCTATTGAAGCTAGGGGAATTCTTGTACCAATTGGTGTATCAATAAATAATGATTTTACCGATTCGAGGTTATGCCTTGAATCTTCATCCAGTAAGACTCTTAAAGGAAACTGTTTTTGATTTTCCAGTACTTGGGAGGTAACATAACCACTAAAAGCAACTTGGATATTATTGGCAAATTCTTGGGCGCTAATACCATATCGTGCTGCTTCTGTGCGATTTAGCTTAATTGATATTTCAGGTATTAAAACTTGAGTTTCCGGACGAACATCTACGGCACCTTTAACTGATTTAAGAATATTGGCTATATCCAGGCTTTTGGTGCGCAGTATATTAAGGTCGGGGCCAAATAATTTAATCGCAATATCGGCTTTAGTACCACCAGACAATACATCATCCATGCGATGCTGGATAAAAGAGCCAATGTCGAAAACACAGCCAGGAATATTATTGAGTTTATGGCGAATTTTTTCAACACAATTGGACCAACTCATTATTGAATCGTTAATTTTACAGTCAAATTCACTATAATACGGACCGGCTGAGTCATCATCTAATTCGGCTCTTCCAGCTCGTTGTGATATAGATTTAACAAACGGATATTTAAGTAAGTTGTCTTCAATGATTGAACCTAGTCTAGTCGTAGCTTCTAAAGATTGTCCTGGTAAAGATGTCGCTCCGATTATTAAACTAGGTTCTTTAAATTCAGGCAAGAAAGATTGTCCCATAAAGGGAATTAGGCATAAGGAACAAAAAAATAAAATTACGGCCGCTAGAATAACGAGGTTTTCATGTTTAAAAGTGATGCTTAAAATTTTGCGATAACTAGATTTGACAATTTTAATTAGCTTTGTTTCTTTAAGATTAAGCGTATCAATATAGCCAAGAAAATACATGGATAAGGCTGGAGTTACTAGTAAGGCTACAATTAAACTAGATAAAGTTGCTAAAATATAGGAAAAACCAAGCGGTGTAAAGATTTTCCCTTCGACGCCACCTAGGGTAAATACTGGTATAAACACCGTTGAAACTATTAGGGTGGCAAACACTACCGATGAACGAACTTCTTTACAAGCCTCTTTGATCACTAATTCACTAGGTTTAGGGTTGTCACTTAGACGGTTTTCTTTTAATTTTTTATAGATATTTTCAACATCAACTAAAGCGTCATCAACGACTTCACCAACTGCAATAGCTAAACCGCCCAGCGTCATGGTATTTAGCGTGCCACCAAATAGGCGAATAATCAGAGTTGCTGAAAACAAGGATAAAGGGATAGCGGTAAGGCTAATTATCGTCATCCGCCAATTGGCTAAAAATACTGAAACAATAATGGCAACAAGTAAGCCACCTATACCAAGTGCAATTAATACATTATTAATTGAATTTTGGATAAAATCCGATTGCCGAAATAAAGTAATAATTTGAATGTCTTTAGGTAATAAGGGTTTTAGTTCATTAAAAGCCGACTCGACTTCATTAGTGATTTTAATGGTATCTATTTTAGGCTGTTTGGTTACAGTAATTTCAATGCCGGGAATACCATTAATAATTGCATCACCAATTTTAAAATCCGCTCCAATTTTGATGCAAGCAACATCTTTTAACAGTACGGGGACATTGTTAAATGACGCTACAACAGTGTTTTGCAAATCGGCCAAACTACTAATTTTAGTGGTGGCATTTATGGTATAAGTCTGGTCGGCTGTGGCTAAATAGCCCCCTGGTAAAATTGTATTAGATTGTTCGACAGCTGCTAGTACTTGGGTTAAGGATAGGTTGAAACCTCTTAGGGCATTGGACGAAACGATTACTTGAAATTGTTTTTGGCTGCCACCCATAACTAAAACTCTAGCTACGCCAGGTACACTTGCTAGACGGTTTTTAATCTCCCAGTCAGCTAGAGTCCTTAATTGCATGGGATTTATTTCATTAGAAATTAAACCGATTTTTAAAATATCACCCATAACTGACATAACTGGTAACATTGTTGGGATACTTGTACCTTTTGGCAAACGAGCCTGGACAATTTGTAATTTTTCACCAACCAACTGACGGCAATGATAAATATCCATATTTTGTTTAAAAATGATCGTGATGCTGGATATGCCATTCATGGATAATGATTTAACCAGCGTGACACCTTCGGTGCCATTAAGGACACTTTCTAAAGGTAGGCTTACCAGGGCTTCAACTTCAGTAGCCGTTAAACCTTTAGCTTCGGTTTGAACGATAACTTGAGGTGGCGAAAATTCAGGTAAAATATCAATACTTATATCCTGAAGATTGGCGATTCCTAAAGCAATAATAATTATTGATATAACAATTACAATAAATTTATTATGTATTGACCAGTCAATTAAGTGTTCAATCATTTGTTATTGAGTTTATCGCTAGATTTTACGATTGATTCTTGGCTTTGAGGTTGTTGGCTTGTTGCTTTTAGTTTAACTTGAACGACATAACCACCAATAATAGACCCTAAAATTAGGCAAACAAGATAAAGTATAATTGATAGCCAGTTATTTTCGTGACTGGCTACCTGGTCGGCAATTTCATCTTTGTCGTAGGCTCTATCACCTTCGGTTGGCTGATTAAACAGTTCAGCAAAACCTTGAGTTTTTAGGACATTGGCCAAAAGTTGAAAGGCACCTTTTGTTACAATAGTAGTATTGGGCTGTATACCGGCTTTGATTTCAATATTGTCTTGAAACATCTGACCAGTTTGAACTCTTACTGACTGAAATATACCCTTATCTAAAGTAAAGGCGTAGGAATGGCCATTCCTTTCGACCACTGCATCAGTAGGCACAATCAGGCTATATATTGGTTTGTGTAGATAAATTTTTAAATTAGTAAACATTTCCGGCCTTAAAATTTCCTGGTCATTGTTTAACAGTGCCCGAACCGATAATGTCCGAGTTTGGGGATCAAGATCGTGATTCAGGAAGACGATTTTTCCGGTAAATTTAATATCGGGATAGGAGTTAACGAAAGCTTCAACTTTGTCATTTAAATTAATTTTAGCAATATCATTTTCGTTAATGTTAGCACTTGCCCAGACTTCTTTTTCGTTGCAAATCACGAATAAACGCACTCCAGGACTGATACTTTGTCCACAAGTGGCATTTTGAAAAATGATATCACCATTAGCTGGGCTCTTTAACACAATTTTAGCAATTGGATTTTGGCTTTGAATAATTTTATTAATGGTGCTATCGCTAGCTCCCAATAATTTTAATTTCTGAATAATTGGTTCTAGGGTTAATTGTAATTTTGTATGCATGGCTTTCAGCGTTAAATCACGTTTTTCCAGGGCTACTTTATATTTAGATTCACTAATTTCTAAATAAGCTTTAGATGTTTGTAAAGACTTTTGTGAGCCAATTTTTTCCTTAAATAAGACGTTGTCTCGTTCAAAATTTTGCTTAGCTAAATCTACTTGAGCACTAGCTTCTTTAATTTCATCCTGAAAATTGGTTTCGAGTTGTTGAATTTGTGCTTCGATTCCCTGTTTGTTTAAAATCAGACTAGATGACAGCTCGTTGATATCAGGACTTTCATATTCAACTAAAACATCGCCGGTATGAACATATTGACCTAATACCACTAAAACCTTGGTTATATGACCGTTAGCTACCGAATGGACAAAATACTGACGACTAGGAACGGATTCAATTTTACCTATCGCGCTTAAATAATTGGGCAATGGTTTGGGTTTTAAGACAGTAGTTTCAATGCCAATAGCCTCATAGCCTAGTTTGGGTAGTGTAAATGGTTGGCCGTATGCGCCATACTCTTGATGGGATAATACCTGTGATTTAGAGTTTAAATTATCTGATTTGGCTACAGTAAAACAGCCGATAATAAAGTAAACTATTATTAAGCAGATTTTTTTTTTTACTTTTACCGTAAAGTTCAAGAATGCACCATTTGTTAAAGTTAAAATTTTGTGACGGTATTTAGTTAAGTGATAATTTTTATATTGTTTAATTACTTGATCTTATTTTACCCAATTTACTTTACAAATACTCATTTTAATGTGATTTTCGTTAATTTGGTTAACCGTCCTGCTTGGCAAGTCGAGTTGAGGTTTGAAAGCTCTTGCTTATAAGGGTTTATGCCTTATAGGCAAATGGCTAATTAACAAATCCTAATTAAAGACTTAGGCTTTAAAATTTAGGTATAATTG
>JAKAZS010000023.1 GCA_021815785.1 bacterium | reverse complement strand
CCACTACTACTAGCTGGGTGTTCAAATCCCGTTTTAGCTTCAGCCTGAATTTCGATAAAATCATCAGGAAATTTTGGCTTAACTCCACTACTACTAGCTGGGTGTTCAAATCCCGTTTTAGCTTCAGCCTGAATTTCGATAAAATCATCAGGAAATTTTGGCTTAACTCCACTACTACTAGCTGGGTGTTCAAATCCCGTTTTAGCTTCAGCCTGAATTTCGATAAAATCATCAGGAAATTTTGGCTTAACTCCACTACTACTAGCTGGGTGTTCAAATCCGATATTGGTTGGATTATCTACAGACTGAGGCAAAATATTGGTATATTCTTCACTAAAATTATTTACTGCATTATTAGGTACTAAATTTGCCGGTTGCACAGGTTCTTGATTCATTCGCGATTGAGAAAAAATAGTTGGCGAATCACCCTGATTTTCTTTACTTAAATCATTAATCCCACTTTCGGTAAAAATTGCATAATAATTATTATTTCCAGATTTTTCATCCACTTTAGTATCAATGCCACAAATCATTTGGGCAACCAGACCCAGATCTAATACCTGTTTAATCAAACCACTTGTCGACTGACTGGGAAAGGTAAAACCTAAAAAGGATAACAACGCTAATCCAGGTTCATTTAAATTAGGATTATTGGCGTTGGTAAAACCTCGACGCGACCCCCCTTGAGCATAATTAGTTGACAACAGCGATAAGGCCTCAAGATTAGCGGGGCTTAAAGAATCATTAGGTCTAGCGATAATGTAATTAAATTCCTTATCGTCAAGTATTGCTTTTCTAGCTTCTTTTATCAATAAAGGTTCTAGAAATCTCAACTCAAAGGCATTATTAGTTAAAAATACCACTAACGCTTTTCCATTATCATGCTGAACCACAATTGATAAATCTTTAACACGATAGAAAGGCTCACTGCTATCACTGTCTTTTTTCTGAATAAGCGATAAGCCAGATGATGCCGAACTCGAATATTCTAGTGAAAAGACTAAAACACCAGGGAACAAAGAGCTTTCCACATTTCTAGCCCATTCCTCAGGAGTAACACTAGAAGTTGCTTTATATTTTTTTACAAATTTATTTACATCACTAGTTTTTAAAATAATTTGTCTTAGGATTGAACTCATATTATATTTTCCATTAAAATGTGCGATAAAAAATTAAAAATTAAATTGTCTAATCATGCATAAGCTTTAAAGCAGCTTCTTTATATTTGTAGATCAAATCAACTAATTCATTTACTGAATTATTAACATCATTCTTAGCACTATTGGCAACATTCAATAACTCAATTGAATATTTTTGTTGAAAATCCATAATTTCTTTTTCAGTGTCAGAAGTTACTGAGTCAAGCTTTTCATTAGCAAAAGTCATTAATTTTTCCATTTTATCTTCACAATCCGTATGAATATTTGCCAATTCCGATTTAATTCGCGAAAATAGCAAATCATGCTCATTACGCAATTCTTCCTGAATATTTTTACTTGAATTAACCCGATTATTTAATTTAATTAAAAAAGTCTTCTTGGTTGGTCCTATTTTGCTTTGTAAATTATTACATTTATCTTTAATCAAATCCTGAGAATCTTTATTTTGCATGTTAATTTCACTATTTAACATTTTACTAAGATCGTCCAAATCTTCACTGTAAATTTTCATTTCATTATAAGCTTCTTTAAGATAATTATCTAAAAGTTTATTAAGTTTACTGGTGAATTTATCAATACTACTTTGCGAAGCCTCATCAATAAGCCCCAACAGATTTTCATTTTTATCGTTAATTTTATTAATATAATCTGCTTCAACATTTTTCAATTCTTCTTCATGTTGGCTAGCAGCCTGTTCAAGCGTTTTATAATTATTTTGCAATTCCGTATTTAACTGCTGGATTAAATTAGAAAAATGAGTCTCAATACCGCTGGCTTTTTGCATATAGGTTTTAAAAAATGTACTATTAACATTTTTTTCCATACTTCTTGACTCCCAAAGGCTTGAATCAAGTTTTTGTTGCAATAAGTTTATAGAATTAGTGGCATGATTACGTAAATGTTTTATGGTACCAAAACCTTGTTTTTCAATTTCAATAGATTTTTTTTTATGAACATTACCAATCTCATTTTTACACGTCAATTCATTCTTTTGAATAATATCCTGTTTTTCTAACTTAAAATCATTAAGCTTATCCTGCAAATGCTTAGTCAAATGGTTAACTTGATGTTTTAAACCATTAAGGTGTTCTTTAATATCTACATACTCATCATGAACTAATTGTTCAAAGTTTTTTAAAGATTTTTCACAAGCACTATTTAACTCAGATTCAAGCTTTGTATATTGATCTTCAACCAAAGAACTAAAACTATCTTGATTTTTTTTAAATTTATGGATTTCAGTCTGGCCTTGACTAATTAATTCTGATTGAACAAGATTTTCAATTTCAATAAGTTTTTTAGATCCATTATTATAGATTGCTTGTAAATTTTTACCAGTATTTGTCATCTGTACTCCAAAATAAAACTAATCCAAATCAAAGGAAATTCGCGAATTTCGATATGCCTTAACAACCATAGCTGCTGCCTGCCCAGCTTCTTCAATTTGTGGCAACTGATTCTTTAAATCAATAATATCAGAATTAAAAGTTTTAAGCGTCCGCTCCGTTTCGGCCTTCATTAACCGTAATTGTTTATCAAGGCCATCTAAAGCAGATGTACGGGTGTAGTCAATTCTTTCATGACAGTTAGCCGTTAATCTTGAGTATTCCGATTCAAGTTGATTAATTTGCCGTTGAAAATCTTTAATCATCTCACTACCATGGGCATTAATCCTTGCTCTTAAATTTTCTTTAAGAACATTTATTGGTTCAATATGACTTTCAGAATGGCCACTACCTTCAGAAGCTAAAATAGTTTCCAGCTTGGAAGCCAGTCTATCCAGTCTGTCAAGATATTCACTTTCAAGTTTACGTTTATTGTTTTTAAAATCCGACTTAATAAAAGATATTCTAGATTTAGCTTTTTCATATAATTGGTTTAATTCTCGCTGATAAAAATTATTTTTTTCAGCGAGAATTTTATTATGTTTGTCATCCATTAGCTTACCTTCATATTCAAGGCGCTCATTAAGTTTTACTTGATAACCAAGAATGAGATCAAACCAATTATCCATTTCATGGTTAAGTTCTTGTTTCTGACTAACAACGCTATTAGCAATTACTTCTACACCACTAACGGTAAGATTAGAACAATTTTCGACAATATTAGCAACGGATTGCGTTAATTGCTGAACCACTTCATTAATTTTAGCCTCAAATAATTCATTCACATTAGACATTTGATTTTCAATATCTTCACGTGACTGTAAAACGATTGATTCAACAGAATTTTGTAAATCCATACTTTTAAGCGTTAAAGCTTCTTCAATCTGCAATTTATTTTCATCAATTTTTCTTTTGCTACCACTATATGATTCATTTAAATATCTTAAATATTTATTTTTAACATCATTAAATTCTAATAATGGTTCTTCATCAAGATCCTGGACATCAGCTAGATTACTGTCCATTAGATTTACAACTTCATTGGTAATTGCTTCAACTTTAGCATTAAGTTTTTGCCTAATTTCATCATGAGCCTGAACTAAAATCTTGATTTGCTCTACTTCGAATTTTTTTAATTCACCAACCAAATCAATGTTAGAATTACTCAAATCATCAACCGAATTATTAAAATAAATCTTTAACTTTTCGACAACTTTTTCTAAATTAATTTTAAATGTTTGAGTTAATTCAGATTTAAACAAATCTAAATCAGTAAGACAGTTAGTTATTAAATTTTCTAACTCTAAGCCTGCGTTATCAAGAGATTCTGACATTAACTCGCTGGGAGATTTGTTATTCTCTTGATTTGAAGATATAAAATTAGCTGACATATATTTCCTTAGGGTAAAAATAGAATTAATCTTTCTAATATAAATTTTATGCCCTAATGAATTAAAGCTAAAACTTAAAAACAAAAAAAACTTAAAGTTTTTTAATTAATTTTGCCTTATTAACCTGAGTAATTTCTGACAACTCTTTGCCATAGGCAATTAAAGCTGATTCCATAATAGTTTCTGATAATGTCGGATGCGGATAAATTGAATTGGCAATATCTTCAATACAAGCACCCATTTCCATCGCTATTACCATTTGAGCAATAAGTTCGCCAGCGTTAACCCCAACAATACAAGCGCCAATAATCACTTTAGTATCCTTATCATAAAGAATTTTTGTCAAGCCTTGAGTACTGGCTATACTTTGGGCTCGTCCTGATGCCACCCAAGGTAATTTCGCAATTGTAAAACTGAGATTAGCCTTATTTGCTTCATTTTCAGTTAACCCACACCAGGCAATTTCCGGATCGGTGTAGACAACAGCTGGAATTGCCCGATTATCGAAGGCTGATTCTATACCACTAAGCCTTTCAGCCACAACATGACCTTGACGCATAGCTTTATGAGCCAACATGGGTTGATTAGCTACTACATCACCAATTGCATATATGCGTTTTAATTGGGTTTGACAATATTCATTAACTGGAATAAATCCACCTTTATCAAGGTTTAAGTTAAGGTTATTCAGGCCTAAGTTGTCAGTATTAGGGACGCGACCAATACTAACTAAAACCTTTTCATAATTATTTACAAATTGAGAGTTATCAGGATTTACTATCGTTACAGCTAAATGATTATTTTTTTCTTCAATTTGGGTAACCTTTGAACTTAACATAATTTGATTACAAATTTGCTTCATCTTATTAGCTAACGGTCGCACTAAATCACTGTCCAAACCAGGTAAAAGACTATCCATAAATTCAACAATATCAACTTTGGTACCTAAGCTTGCATATACCTGACCTAATTCTAAACCGATATAACCGCCACCAATAACCAACAATGATTGGGGAATATCATTTAAATCAAGTGCTGTGCTTGAATTCATCACTTTACTTGGATCATTAATATTAATCAATTTAATATTTTGAGGCAATGGCGTAGGTGAAGAACCGGTAGCAATTATTGCATTTTTAAATTTAACGCGTATAGCACTTTCACCATCGCGATCAATACGCACATTGCGTTCATCAATAAAACTAGCTCGACCATCAATAAATTCTAATTTATGACTTTTAAATAAACTATTTAAGCCTTGAGTCAATTTATTAATTACATTTGACTTGTGGCTACGAATTTTATTTAAATCAATATTAGGCGCCGTAAAAGTTAGACCAATACAACTTGCATCTTGAGCCTGGAAAATAAGTTGTGAACAATGTAATAAGGATTTAGATGGAATACAACCTTCATGCAGACAAACACCACCAGGCAATTTGCGGCGATCGACCAACATAACCTTTTGACCTAATTCGCGGGCTTTTAAAGCTGCAGTATATCCACCCGGACCAGCTCCAATAACAATCAAATCAACTTCTTCAACCATTTCGCCAACTACCATGACCTAATCTCCTTATAAACAATTAACCTAATGCTAGCCCTTTAATGCCAAATCATAATTATTCCAATAATAATTTGTAAGGTTTAATTAATAACGTTTTAAAATACTGAATAAAATATGCAGCATTAGCTCCATCAGTAATTCGATGATCAAAGGATAAAGCTAATGGTAAAATATTACCAATTTCAATTTTATTATCACGAACAATTGGTTGTTGTTTAGCCGTAGCCATTCCTAAAATAGCACATTCAGGATAATTAACCATTGGTGACATTCCAGTGCCACCAATTATGCCAATATTCGAAATTGTAAAAGTACCACCTTGCATTTCATCAGGTTTAATTTTATTATTACGGGTTCGATTCACCGTATCATTCAATTCACAAGCAATTTGTTTTAAATTTATCTTATCAGTGTTATAAATTACCGGAACCAATAATCCTCGCTCTGTTGCTACCGCTACGCCAATATTATAATATTTTTTTAAAATTATTTCTTGCGTATTATCATCTAAAGAACTATTAAATTCAGGGAATTGTTTAAGCGCTAAAGTTATAGCTTTTAGAGCGAAAGCAGTTAAAGTGAGTTTAATATTTTCACTGTTCAACTCTAACTGTAATTTATTTAAAATGTTCATTAAATCACTAATTTCCACTTCATCAAAATGAGCGACATGAGGAACAACTGTCCAAGACAATGTCATATGACTGGCGATTTTTGCCCGAACCGACTTTAGTTGAACTTTTTCAATTGGACCGTATTTTTGAAAATCCGGCATTTTGTAGCCAGTATCTTGATTACGACCAATGTTTAACTTCGGTTCGGTAAATTCATAGGTTTCATAACTTTGCAAATCATTTAACTTTCCTGGCTTTACCTCAGAACTAAGCATACTACCTTCTAAATGACTGGTTAGCCTATTTTTAATATCCGCAGGCATAACTCTACCATTTGGTCCGGATCCAGAAACTAAATTCAAATCAACTTTAAGTTCACGCGCTAACCGCCTTGTAGACGGAGCAGCTAATACACGCTTTTTAAACCCATTAGAAAAGACTGCCTTAGAATGGGTTTGTGCGGCTAAAGCCATTTCCGGTTTTGCCTGCGCTTGATTTATGCTTGCCTCAATAGTTGAAGTTCGACCATCCTTTGGTGTAAACGTCATCATTACCATGCCAACTTTTACATGCTGACCAGCATTTACATGAATTTTCTGAACAATTCCGCCAACTGGCGACGGAATTTCAACTAAGGCTTTGTCGGTTTCAACTTCCATTATTGGAGCATTTTCAGCGATTTCCTGACCTTCACTAACTTTTAAAGTAATAACTTCAGCTTCATGTATACCTTCACCTAAATCTGGCAATTTAAATTCAAATGTCATTGGGTAACTCCTTAATTTTGATTAAATCTAGAAAGATAATGTTTCTTTAACGGCATTTATTATGCGATTAGTATCGGGCAAGTAAAACTTTTCCTTGGAAAAATACGGAATCGGCATATCAAAACCAGTAACTCGCTTTACTGGTGCGTCCAGATATAATAAAATGTGTTCGTTAATGCGGGCAACAACTTCAGCACCGACTCCACATGTTCTTGGACCTTCGTGAATTACTACAGCCTTGCCTGTTTTAGCTACCGACTCTAAAATAGTTTGGGTATCTAATGGGGCAATAGTTAACAAGTCTACTACCGTACAATGGACGCCATATTCCTCTTCAAGAATTTCACTAGCATCAAGCGTAACTTTTAAACTGGCACCATAAGATATTAAGGTGATATCTTTACCTTGTCTTACAACTTGGGCTTTACCAATAGGAAACGTTTCCATGGCATCAGGTACTTCTTCTTTAAATAAACGATAAATAGCTTTAGGTTCATAAAAAATAACCGCATCCGGATCCTGAATAGCTGAGTGAAGCAACGCTCGGGCATTTCGTGGCGATGAGGGGATTACAACTTTGAGCCCAGGAGTATGGGCATAAATAGCTTCACGGCTTTCAGAGTGATGCTCAATAGCTCGAATCCCACCACCATATGGAGCTCTCATTACTAGCGGACAAGAATACCTTCCACGTGTTCGATTGCGAAATCTAGCAGCATGTGCTTCAATCTGATGATAAGCATAATAAGCAAATCCGGAAAATTGCATTTCAGTTACAGGTTTTAATCCATACATGGCCATGCCAATAGCTGTGCCCATTATCGCTGATTCAGCTAACGGGGTATCAATAACCCGATTATCACCAAAACGGGCATGCAAGCCTTCAGTTATCCGAAATACACCTTCATTAACTCCCACATCTTCACCCATGACAATAACTTTATCATCACTTTCCATTGCTTCATGCAAAGCCAGATTAATAGCTTTAGCCATATTTATTTCACTCATTTAATGTTCTCCTTCTTTATATAGATTCATTAAGACAATTAATTCTTAAAACTGCTTTAATTGAATTATTAATTTTTACGTCAATATGATTTAGCTTTGTTGAACTAATGATTATGCGCTAAATTCACTTCTTTATTAACGGTTAAATTAGCTAACAATTCTTGTTTTTGTTCAATTAAATTAGCTGGCATTTCTTTATATAGATAATTAAAAATACGTTCAGGGTTATCTAAGTCTCGTTCTTTGATAATTTCTGGGGCTCTTAAAATTGCCTGTTTAATTTGGTTTTCAATTAACTCTTCCATTTCTTCTTTGGCAGTTTTAGTTAAGATTTTTTTATCAATTAAATATTTTTCTAATCTTATTAAAGGTTCTTTATTAAGCCATTTTGAGCTTTCATCAACACTGCGATATTTTTTAGGATCGTCGGCTGTGGTATGAGGCGTAATTCTATAAGTTAGGCACTCAATTAGACTTGGTCCATCTCCATTTCTAGCTCTTGCTACAGCATCAGTAGTTGCTTTGTAAACAGCTAATACATCATTGCCATCTACACGAATTCCTGGAATATCATAAGCAATTGCTTTTTGAGCAACGGTTTTAGCTTTCATTTGTTTGGCTACAGGAATTGAAATAGCATATTGATTATTTAAGCAAATAAAAATTACCGGAGCATTAAATACTGAAGCAAAGTTTAAAGCTTCATGAAAATCACCTTCAGAACTTGCCCCATCACCAATATAAGTTAAAACAACATTTTTTTCGTTTTTTAATTTCATCGCCATAGCAATACCGGTTGCATGCAATAACTGACTAGCTACTGGTACACAGGCTGGCAAATCATTAACCCCTTCAGGAATTTGGGCGCCTTCTTCATAACCCATCCAATATAAAAGCATAGTTTCAAGGGTCATACCCCGATAAAGCATACCAACCAATTCTCGATAGGCTGGCACATGAAAATCAGCTTTTTGAATAGCCATAATTGAACCCATACTAATAGCTTCATGACCACTTGCTTGTGGAAAAGTGCCAATTCGACCCTGTCTTTGCAAAGCAAGTAAGCGCTCATCAAAACGTCGAGCCAGTAGCATATAATAGAATGCATCTTTCAAACTCTTGTCATCCAGCTTGGGATCAAGCTTTTTATCAATGTCACCATTTTCATCTAAAATTGACAAAAAATTTATTTCACGATTAATTTCAATATTTGTAATTGGCATAACTTTTTACCCCATATGTAAAGAAAAACATGCTCGCAATTTATTTTTATATTGTATACTTTTAAATGAAATATTTTAATAAGGTAGCTAGGCTTAAAAATCTATTTTCAATTCTTGGCAATTCTCAAATCCAGTTGATTTAAGGGATTAAACCAATAATAAATAAAGAATGAATAATTTTATAACTAAAACTTTTAATTTTTAATTTACAAACATATGACTAACAAATTACGTAAACCAGAGTGGATTAAAGTTCAACTTCCAGTCCAAGAAGCCTATTTTAATATCAAAAGTTTAATTAAAACCCATAAACTTAATACCGTGTGTGAAGAGGCTGCCTGCCCTAACCGTGGTGAATGCTGGTCACAAGGGACAGCAACCTTTATGATTCTTGGCAATGTATGCACACGTAGTTGCGGATTTTGTAATGTTATTACTGGTAAACCTACTGAATTAGATTTGGACGAACCAATCAGGGTCGCTCGAGCAGCTCAAACTTTAAACTTAAAACATCTAGTTATTACCAGTGTCAACCGAGACGAGTTAACTGATGGCGGGGCTAGTATTTGGGCAAACACGATTATTGAAGTAAGAAAACTTAACCCTAATGCCCAAATTGAAGTTTTAATCCCTGATTTAAAAGGAAATCAACAAGCTTTAATCACTATTTTTGAAACACGTCCCGACATTTTAAATCATAATATTGAAACCGTGCCAAGATTATATAGTCAAGTTAGACCTCAGGCTAATTTTAAACAAAGCCTGCAAGTACTAAAACTAGCTAAAGACCATAATTTAACCACCAAATCAGGAATAATGCTTGGTTTAGGTGAGACGACTAACGAAGTTATCGATGTCTTAGAAGAATTAAGACATAATCAGGTTGATTTATTAACCATCGGTCAGTATCTTCAACCAACGCCTAATCATTTACCAGTAATTAGATATATTCATCCAGATGAATTTAATAATTATCGAGACATTGGTCTTAAACTGGGATTTAAAAACGTTTTTTCTGGCCCGCTTGTACGCAGCAGTTATCATGCCTTCGATCAAGCTAATGTATTAACAGTTTAAATAATTATTTTCATAAGTAAATTATTTTATTAAAAGTAACAATTTTTCTTATCTAAATTAAATGGTTTATGGATTATGATTATTACTATTACTCGAATTAATTTTTTTATAATAAATTTAATTGTTTTTACTAATTTGTTCTTTATCGCGCCAGCAATACCACGAGCAAATGTTGATACCAATATTACCGATAAATTCAAGGAAACTTTACCGCCTAATACTTTAAACCAAAACAATTTAACACTACCAACCATTAACCCAAAAGATAATTTGTCAGTAAATAATTTAGCAATTAAAAATTTACCACCATTAGGTATTTATCTTTATTTAAATGGCCATGAATTTAATAATTCATTTAATGGTGAGTTCAGTTTAGATTCTGTAGTTAATAAACTTAGCAAAAAAATTATTAATATTCTTGAAAAAGATCCAAATCCAGGTGTTCCATCTATTTCAAGAATATTTTTAGTTAATACTGATCATTCAAATAAGTATACCAATATGTATAATGGCGATTCTACAGGTTCTTTTGCTAATAATTTTAATACTTATGTGCTAGACACAGAAACATTACTAAAAAATAGTTCTAATCAAAGTAATCAGAAAGATCAAAATTTAATTTATAAGAATTGGCTAAAGTCAATATATGCAAATCATTATTTTCAATGTATTGACCATACCGATAAATATGATTCTTTAATTTATAAAGGTTCAACGCAAAAATTCACAAAAATCTTAACTCGTTTTTCGGGGAATTGGCAACCCGTTTCTATCTTAGGCCAACATTTATACCCTTATGATCAACGCTTTGAATATGGTTTCCGGCCAATTTTTATTTTAATCGATATTCCGGGTAATTTTTACTCCTCTTTTAATAGTTCAGCTAATTTTCTTGATTTGTTAAAAGTATTTATAGCCACTATTACTAAGTCGGTAGATAAAAATATAAATGAACCAACACCTTTAATTATAGAAACATCTATATTAGATTTAGCATTATCGTCACGTCGTTCTCTAAAACGCTGGGCAAATCCCTTTGTTTATAGTCAGATTCCTTTGCAAAAGCATATTAACAACAATAATTTAGCTGAAAATACAAATATTCCCACAAGAACAATAAAACTATTTACCCAAGCCTATTGTTTTACTGATAATAAATCCCCTAGTTTCCATCGACGAATTGATTTTGATAATTTTATACCTTCGCCAATTTTTAAGACTCAAGATTATAAGGGTTGTGGTTTTTATGATAATAATTTTTTCTATTTATATAAAGCTGGACAATTGAAAAGAAATATTGTTGTAGCTTCAAATTTTAAGAAATTATTTGGTATAACTTGGTTTACATATTTGCCTCCTAAATGCTGGTATGTAAATGAAGGGTCAAATAATTCGATTTCAGTATTATTTTCCTTAAGTGGAATAGATATGACTCCTTTACCCTATCTTCTGGGTCCAAATACTATTTCATTCCCAGGCATTTTTGCTAAAGCAAAAAATTCATTTAATTTAAAATAATATTCTTCAGGTCATTACCATTAAATTTAGAGCAAATTCGCAATAATTATAATTAAATTCAAAGTGAAAATATGTCAATTATTTATCTAAAAAAATCGATTGTAGAAGTAATAATATTTTCACTTCTGGTATTCATAATTTCTTCTAACCAATTAGTTATGGCAAAATCAATACCATGCAAAAATACCTATATTGATAAAACAAATATTATTTATTGTCCAAGTTTTCACAAGGCTAATTATTTTTTTAAAAGAAATTATCGAGAGAAACTATTAATTTCCAATGATGTTAATTCAGTTAATAAAATTAAAGACAAAATTAATCAAACCAATTCAGTTAATAATGAAATTCAAATTGATGACAATAAATTATTTAATGAACCCTTTAATTTAAACAAGAAATTTCAAAAAAACAATTATTTAGAGGATAATAAAGTTCCTCCCCTAGGTAATAATCCTGTAAATGATGTGTTTCAAGATGGCATTGAAGAAAATGTCGAATTCGCCTCATTACCTTATAAACTTACAAGAGGATCTTTATTTGACGAAAAACAGCTTAAGGCAATTAAAATATGGTACCGTATTCCAAATTGGCTTGCTGGCACCTGGCAAAGCGACAGTTTTATAATCGATGGTAATACCTATGAAAAAAAATTTGTGTTTACTGTGGGAAAACTGCCTGACAGGAATGGCGATATTTGGGACACCGTAACGATGCCGAATATTTCTTATCCCTGCCCGCTAACACGAAACCTTAAAAAGATATTGCTCGAATTTAAAGCCAGTAATAGTTATAAGAATGATTTTACGTTAAAATATTTATCATATTTTTTTAAAGTCAACCCATTTACGAAAAAGATAGTTAATGATTTCTTAACAAAATCTACAGAATATCATACTTTTACTTTAATAGAGCCTGGCTGTGTAAAATTTCAGGTCAACGATACCTACCGTGGTGGTGAAAACAATGAATCAGCTTCTACTAAGAATGTAGCATATGTTGCTAAAAATAAAAACCCGTTTAAGCCTAAAAATTATAGTGATTCTGGTGAAGATTTAAAAGCCGATTTTATTCAATTTTTAAAAAGTCATAATTTATCAACCTTAATACCAAATTAATAAATATATTAGCTAATAAAGTATTAGTGTCCGCTATTATTGGCAACACTGCCAGATAAATCCTGAATATCAACAACTACCGGAATCAAATCATTATCTTGCTTAGGTTCAGCTACAAGGCTATTAAATCCACCATGTTTTTTCTGTTCCGGTTCACTATCTAGAGAATCTTTAGCGGTAGCGACCTTAATCATTCCAATTAAATAGCGAAAGTGAAAAGGTCTTGGTTCACTGGTATCAGACTCATCAGCCGAAGAAACAACTGTAATACCACTAACATCAACTGGAACAAAGCCACTATTGTCAGGATCTCCTTGCGACTCGCTATCTATACGAATGGCCGAAACCCTTCTTTTAGTGGCATATTCTTGAGCCGTAGACTCAAGCTGTTGCTCAGTCTGCGGTAGCTCTTCAGCAGCTCTTAATTTCTGAATCAAGCTAGGCGAAAGCTCTCTCATTAAACACATAGTATTATACTTATAAGTAATATAACTGGTATCTAAAAAATGAATAGTAACATTTTTAGCTAATGAAGCAAAGCTTTCTTTTTGCCCTTGAGATAGTTTCGATTTTTTTTTCATATTATTCGAAATAAAGAAAAAATTCACACCCAAACTAACTACCAGTGCTACAGGGATAACTACCTGCCGAATAATTTTTTGATTATCAATCTTTTGAATTCGCCAATACATATTAATTAAAAATTATTGAACCTATTTTCCAAGCGTTATTTACATGATAAAAAACTATAACTAATTTAAAAGGTAATACTTTTATAGAATATACTTGATGATTTAAATCACCATTACCCGTAACAATATTTTGCCGACCTTCAATTTCAATCTTAGCATCAGCTTGGGTCAGTTTATCAATTTTAACATTACTAATATCTTTTACACTCGATGAAATATTTAACCCAGGCCAATTCCAATTGAAAATTCGATAAGCTAACTGCTTGCCCTCCTCAGTTAATCTGGCTTTAATAACAAATTGCAAACTTAACCAAATTGCAATAAGAATTGCACAAAATGCTACGATCCATTTACTTGGCTTAAAAAAATTTTCCATAACTACTGATTTCCATCCAAAGTATTCATTGCCAAATAATAAACTCCATGGCGGCAAGCATCCGTTTTATTTAATTTAGGATTTTTAATTTTAACATCCTCAATCATTTTACGACGTCGCGGTATATCCCGAATTGGCTCAGATGTACATACCCAATAATCCATTTGACTTGGAACCAGTCTAATGGTTCCATGAATTGAACCGACGATCAATAAACACTGACTATCTTTACGCTTTTCTTCATCCTTAGAAAATCTTTCAATGGCATCAACTTCAGCATTGGTTAATCTAAGAGTTTCTTTCAGAATTCTCAAATCTGAAGGGTCTTGACGTAAGACTATTTTCATATGGGCATTTTTTACAACTGAATCAGCTTGCTCTTCTTGCCTAAAGAAATCTTTTAATTGTTGCGTAATTGAGACTAACATCATCCCATAATGTCGGGCTCGTCTTGACAAATCATCCAATAATCGAGCTCCAGCCTTGAACCGCATTAAAGTTGCTGCTTCATCTATAATTGCAGCAAAACGAATATTTCGCGCCTTGCATTCAGCTGCTTTACGGCGAATAAAGTCTGCCAGCATGTAAACAGCTATTCTTTCCAGTCTTGATTCATTTACTTCTCTGGTATCAAAAACAATAAATAACTTTTCGGTATCAATATTAGTATAACCATCTAAAATACCACCAAAAGCTCCTTGTCTTGTAAATAATGATAAACCTCGTGCAAATTGCTGCAACCTATCTCTTTGCAACGAATCAACCTCATCGCTAGCAGCCTGGGCTGTTACTCTAGCCAAATCAGACATAATTGGAACCGTATTGCGGAAATAGGCATCCATGTAAGTCACCCTAATTAACCCATCCAGTAATGATTTTTCTTCAACGCTTAATTCTTCGCGCCCTTCTGGAGATAGCATTAAATCAATTAGCGACAATAAACTCGTAATTTTATCAGAACTTGGTTCACCAGGTCTATCCGGATGAACATCTTCTGGTCCTAAATCAAAAGGATTTAAAATCATACCGGAATTTGGCCCTAAATCAACATAAGCACAAAGACTATCACCTAATAATTCAGTAATAAAACGATAAGCACCAAATTTATCAACCGTTTTATCAATTAACACAAACCTAGTCCCTAATGGTAATAGGCGTAAAATCAACATAGATACAGCAAATGATTTACCAGCTCCAGTTGTGCCAACTACGAACATATTATTGGCGTCTTTACCAGCTCCACGAAAAAATGGATTTAGTAAAACCGGTTCGCGCGAAGCCAATGCAAAACCAAAAGGAACACCATCGGGAGTGCCACAAGAAGCAGTAAAAAATGGCCAAAACGTCCCCACAACTGGTGACATCACTCTATGAGTTATAGCTAATTTATCAACGCCAACGCACATACTGGACTGCCAGGCATCCAACTGCAACATTTGAGCTCGATCAAAATTAGCGCCTTTGTTTTTAAAAACACGGATAACTTCATCCATATTCTGACGCAACCCTTCCCATTTATCAGCTTTAGTTGTAATATACATGCTAATATCAAAGGCCTTATTCGAACTGCGTAAAAATTCTAAAATACTAGCTTCAGCACCTCGAGTCGATTCAATGCTTTCTAAGTCTGGAGTCCCTAATAATTGAGTCTGAGCCATTGTTCCTAATTTATGCTTATCCTTAAGCTGTTTACGAACCTCATCTTGGTTACAGGTATGGACAAATAAAGTCAAAGTGTACTCAACTGATAAGGTCAACAAATCAACCAGCCAGCCCATCCACGTTTCATGAGGAGGATTGGTCATATAAAGGGTACCAATATATTTACCATCGAGCCATAAATATTCATCAGTAACTTTTAAAGCTGATTTAGACAATGTTGAAGCTTCAGAAACACCTTGAACTGATTTTGGCGCTTCGGGAATTCTAGCACTTAAACTTGGGTTCAAGTCAGAATAAATTAAATTTCTAACTTCTTTGCGATTTAATACTCTAGGACGTAAACTAGCTAGTCTTAACTGTTCTTCAGCAGTTTTAACCAGCCGGTCAATCGTTTCTAAATATTCCTGGTGTTTATTAATTGAACGCCTTCCACTCCAGGGTTTACTGCCAAGTTTTTTAACACAGTCTGGAGGATGGTAACTAACAACTACATAGAATTCTCGTTGAGGGACAAAACTTACATCTTGAACACCACGAAACCAGTCATCAGTATAATTTGCATACCATTTTAAATACTCATCGTCGGTTTTAATTAAACTTTGATATTTAGATAAATACTCTTCAACCGGCAAATTTCTAGATTTTACAATAATCTGAATATCTGAATCACAAGAATTGACAAAAGCCGTAAACTGATCAGACATTGATTTACGACCATCTTCATCATAAAGCAAAGCGTTAATACCACGACAAGCTATATATTTGCGCAAACTGCCATCAGCTAAAACAACCAAACCCTGTTCTTCATCTTCACCAGGTATTGCATAAATAAAATTAACATCCTGCCAGCTGGCACCTTGACGTTTATCGGGAGGTTTTTGCGCAACTTCTTCATTACCTTGATCCTCATTAGTTTCACTGTCAGAATCATTTGTTTTGGGCAAATCCAAAGGAAATAACATTTTAATTGGACCAGGTAAATTTTCATAAACCTTATTCACCTTACTGAGCCAGCCTGGTTGATTGTTACTACTAGATTCTCTTAAACTACTAAATCGTGACGACTTAGACGAAATGTCCTCATTATCACTATCATCATCGTAGGAATCATCAAATTTATTCTTTTGTGGTTTTAATATTTTCGACATCGCCTTTTTTTAATCACAAAACAAGGTAGTAACCAGAAATTTATTGAACGTAATACTCTTCACTTACATCTTTTTTATCAATAATACTTGAATCAATATATAAAGTAGCTTCTTCATGATGCGGCAAATAAGTTGTGGGCATAATTTTAAAAATATGGTAATTAAAAAAATTAACCCACCAAATACTTGGTCGAACTTCATTCATATGTACAGCAACTAATCCTCCACAAAAAATGGCCATGCCCCAAACAAAACCAGCTGGTAGATTCTGGAGTTTCCAACTTGGTGGCCACATACTCCCAGTCCAAAAAGCAAAAATTGCTACTGGTACCATAAAAAACCATTGTTTCACGGTTAAGCCAAATAATTTTAAAGGCTTATTTAAGATTACAACTTTTTGATTTAAAGGCATATTGGTTAACTCAATTGGATTAAGATTTCAAAAAAATTATAAAAATATTATACTTATATGTATTTTACAGCAAAAAAGTCTAGAGAGCTATATTTTTTAAGGATAATTATTTAAAGTTGCCAAGCGCCATGATCTTTATTAAGAAATCTCAATATGGTCATTTTCTTATGGTAGCGAGCCATTTCACATTGGTTCATGAAAAACATCAATTACCCTCTACCACTTATTTATTATTATCCTCATTTTTCTTAGTCAATTTGTCAAGAGCGTCTTTTTGCGCCTGGAGATAATTTTTTAACTTCTTACGTTTAGCATCTTCACCTTTGCCATAATGCAATGTTGCTCCTTTTTGATCGGTTAATGACTTGCGGGCATGTTCTTCTCCTAAATCCGAATCAACTTGCTCTTGTCCTTCTAATTTATCTAATTTATTAACTTTAGCAATAGCCTTAAAGCCAATACCTAAAGCCCCCATAGATTGAATCTGTTTCACCGTAAAGTGGTTACTTAATACGTTAAGCTCATTAGGTGTATACTCTACTTGTTGATGAGTCGCATATTGCGCTAACATTTGTGCATTTTCACTGGAAACATTAAGCTCGTTCTGGATACTTAACGTATCATGAACAAATTCTTGATTAGCTTTAGCTTCACCAGGCGATTCAATGAAATTATTACTGCCTAACTGATAGCCAATAGTTTCTAAAGCTTGAATTTGAGCTTGACTATAACCATCCTGTTGCAACTGTGATTGCTGTTCTAACGAATACTGCAGCTGCGACCCGGTTGCATCATTAGCTATTTGAGCAACATCACTTTGATTAAAACCAGCTTGAGTTAAAACATCCATCTGACTTGCATAGTCATTATAACTGGAATTCTGAACATTTTGCATTTCCAACTGTCCACTAGCATTTACGGGAATACCTAAGTTTTCCATAGCCTGAATCTGCGCATCAGTATAATTATAATTGTCTTTTAAAGCCGTAATCTGTTCGCTAGAATATTCAGGCATATTGCCTAAACTATACTGATTCGGATTATTATCTGCATATTGCGCTAATATTTGCGCTTGATCGGCCGAAAAATTGCCGGTATTTTGCAAATAGCTAACGTATGACTGATACTCATCATAATTAGACTGATTATTAGCTATATTACTTTGATTAGCCATCGTATCATAAGCTATACCCGAGGCTTGCGCAATTGCTATTTCCTGGGCATTGAAATTATTTTGTTGCTCTAATGCCTGAATTTGGCTGGCAGTATATTGAGTTGGCGTTTTAGTTTCATTACCAGCTAAATTAGTAGCTTCCTGAATACTAAATCCGTTTTGCACCAAATTATTTACTTCTTGAGCATAACTTGAATAGTTATTCAAAGCACTAGGTTCAATAAATTTGCCTTGATCAGTTACTCTGATACCAGCATTTTCAATTGCCTGAATTTGTTGAGCATTATAACCCAATCCATTTAATATTTTACTTTCACTGGCCATTTCACTAGGCGTAAGCGGAACTCCATTACTGAATTGAGCCATATTAGCTGCTTCAGCTGCACCAAAATATTTACTTAAATCATTAACATTTTGTTCGTAAACCTGATTATAATTATTTATATTTCCAATTTCACTACTATTTCCTGGAGATCCAACCGGGGTTTGCGTAGCCGAATCAAAACTGCCACCATGGCTAAAGGCATTATTCACATTACTTTCAGCTTGAGCTAAAGTTTGATTCGACTTCATATTATCATTAACTTCGCTGGCATATGTAGAATAGTTGTTAGCTTGAGCCGGTGCAACGAAATTACCATTTTGATCAACCACGATGCCAGCTTGCTCAATAGCCTGCGCTTGAGCCGCTGTGTAATGATCTTTATTTTCTAGGATTTGTCTTTCTTGGCTATAAGCAGCTTGTTGAGCTGGAGTCATATCAGCAAGTGATCTGCCATCACTATATTGAGCCATATTAACTGCTTGTTGTTCAGTAAAATGGGCATTTTCTAAATTAGTTAAATTATTTTGAAAATCTTGAGCGTAATTGCTTACATTAGCAGAATTTGAATAGGGATCAATAGCCGAGGCAGATGAACCACTAGTGTTGCCTACATTACCCATAGCCATGTATTCAGCCTGGGAAATATTCCCAGTACTAGCTAAATATTTTTCCACATTATTAGCATATTCTGAAAGCTGCGGATTATTAACACTACTAGAAGTAAGTTTTTCCACAGCAGCATGCTCTGACATACCAGAAGTCATCAACTGATTTAATTCTTGATTATATTGCATAGCTATTTGGGTTTCAGGACTTGGTGAAGCGGATGCAGACACTGGTTCAGCAATGCCACTGCCACCACTTACCACACCAGTGTGAGTTGCTGATTCGCCAGCTCCACTATGTCCATTTGAACTTCCAGGATGAGCTGACATATGTGCCGAATTGTCATAAACAGTTCCACCAGCATTAGCGATAGCATCTTCTCTTGCATGTTGAGCCACAAGATTTTGAAATTCTTGAGCAGAAGCAATATTACCAGTAGGATTGGGTAAATCACTATTACCACTTGGTTGAGCAGCTGGCTCACTGGCTCCAGTATGTCCACTTAAAGCACCTGAATGCTGTGCAGATTCATGACTACCGGTTGGCACAAAAGCAGCTGAATCAAAATTGCCACCAGTTGGCATACCAGCTAAATTTGGGGTAAAGAACTGTTCAGTTTGAGGATTAAAAGCAATACCAGCATTTTCAATAGCCTGAGCTTGCGCTTGAGTATAATGAGCAGCTTCTAAAGCTTTAGTTTCATTATTTACTAGCCCCTGTTCAGCTGACGTAGCAGTTGGCAACGGTGTACCACTACTTAAATGAGCTAAATTACTAGCTTCAGTTACACCAAAACCAGCATGTTCCAGATTAGTTACATTATTTTGATATTCACCAATAGCTGCTGTTGCTGGAGGACCAAAAGATGATCCAACTGGATTTCCCACTCCATTAAAATGCGCTGATTCAAGAGCGCCCATTTGCGCAGAATTAAGGCCAACACCTTCAAGATTTAAGGCGGCCATCGGACTAGCTCCATTCATCTGAAAACCAGTTTGTTCGAGTGCCTGAATTTGATTAGGTAAATAACCAGCATTAGCTAATAACTGCTGTTCAGCTGGTGAATATTGAACAGGTTGCCCCGTACAGAACTGACTTAAAGCTTGAGCTTGAGTATCAGGAATGCCATTATTAAAGAGGGCAGAAGCAACATTTTCATGAGCAATCATAGCGTTATGCTGAGCAATCATAGCGTTTTGTTGAGCAATCACCGGATTGTTCTGAGGATTAGGCTCAAGTGGGGTCATCGGTATCATTGGTTTAAGTGGGACAGCATCACCATTTAAAGCTGTTGGATAACCTAAAGCATGCGGAGCAATACCCATAGATCCAATTTCACCATTAGGCATTGGTACCATTTGCGAAGCCATAGCCGGTGGGAGATTAGCGCCAGCGGCTATGACACCTGGACCAGGCTGTGGTGGCATATGCATTAAACCATTATTATAGAAACCAGTTCCGGCTTCATATGGCAGACCACCCGGAGGCGTAATCCCCATGTCACCACTACCGGTCATTGGCGGAGCAGCTCCTAGACCAGCTTGAGTACCACCATGAGCTGGAATATTAGATTCAGCACCAGGTGGCATACCAATTCCGGGAGTAACTGGTACGGATGAAGCCAACGCGCCAATTTGATTAGGATTAAAACCTAATCCTTGAAGATTATGTTCAATAGCTGGGTTCATACCATTCATAGCAATACCGGCGGTTTGCATAGCAGCTATTTGCTGACCATTAAATCCAGCATGTTGTAAATTATTTACTTGTTGTGGTGAATATTGAACCTGATGATTTAAGGATAATCCCGATAAATAACTAGCTTGGCTAGGACTAAAACCACCATTAGCCAGAATGCCACCAGCATTAACGACTTGAGGCATAGATCCTGGAGTTACCGGTGACATCGCCCGAGAATTAAATCCTCCAGCTGGCATTGGGCTCATTGGCGCCATACCGGAATAACTAGGATCAATCATACCCACACCCATATCACCAACTCTTGGTCCAGCGGGCGATCCTAATGGTGCATAAGGGTTACGATTACCAGAATTCAGAGCATAAGTGTTTGCAGCTGTAGCATTTTGTAATAATTGAATATGACCATTTAAATTAGCCTGCATTTGGGCTGGTGACAGCGCTGGAGTCGGGGCTGGCTTGGCACCACCTTTACCAGCCACGGCTTTACTTCCGGCAGCTTGATTTAAAGATTTACCAGCATTTCCAACTCCTGGAGCCGTAATTTTACTTATCTGTTGCATCAATAACATGCCTGCACTACTAGCCATAGATGAGAAATTAAAGGCAAAGGCAACAACAACGTTGGCTAGTAAAGTTAAGGCCGTAATAATAATTACCGCTGGTCCTGTCATACCGTAGAAACAAGCTAATAGAGCAATCGTCGTATTCCAAAATAAACTCCAGAAACAAAGCACTACAACGCCTTCAATCCAACTGGGTAAAGCTGCTCTTAAACTATTAATCGGCCAAACCCATAACGCTGCCACAATTGGCCCCATACACCATAAATATCTTAAATACACTACCTGAAATGCGCATAAAATATTCCATGTAGTGGACAAACTACCTTTACTAAGTCCCATTAGTAGTTGTGAACCAGCAGTATTATAAGGTGATGCTGAAGTAGGTGGGGCACTACTAGACGATGAGCCAGAATTAGCCATTGTATTCGAAGTAGTCATTTGCTGATTAGCAGATTTTTGAGCCGCCACAGCATCCTGGTACATATTGCTGCCAAATAAATTAGAATATCCTGTAGCAATTGTATATGTAATTGAATTAGAAATATCAATACCATAATTCATAATCAGATAAGTCCCTGGTATCATAAATATGGCAATTAATGATCGAAAAATACCTTCAAAAGGATTAACCTGCCCTAAAACAGGAGTACCAGCTGCAATAATTGCCCGTACTTGCGCTAAAACGGCTCCGGGCAAAAGTAATAATATAGCAATAGGAATAAATAATTGATTACGGATAGCACTCCAACGATTATTGGCCATTACCGTAAAATTTTCCAAATAAGCCCCCATATAATTGATAGCATTAGCAGCCTGATTATAAGCCATTGAACTAGCACTATTAGCAGCTGCTGAAGATTGCACGTTAGAGATGGCGGTACTAGCCCAGATAACTTTTTCCGGGTCAAACATTTGATCCAAGAGACGGTTGTCGTTATATCGTTGGATTAATTGAAACTGAGTATCAGAAACTGGATAACCATAAGTCGTAAACATATCATTATTAATTGAAGTATCTCTCCAAGTTGGAACCTGTGATGGCATCATTGAAGCAAACATTGACAGCCCATCAAGTGGCCATACTGATACAGGCCCAGATTTAGGCGAAACTGTAGCACCAGATCCAATTGATACGCCATTAACTACCTGATCGCAACCACCATATTGAGTTGGTGAAGCCTCTTTAGCAGCTGGAAATCTTAAATAGTAATTATGTCTGATTGTATTAGCTGACCCTGGATTAATATCCTGAGCACTTGGTGATGTACCGGATGAACTAGCCCCTCCAGCATAAGCATTAACCAAAAGCCCAAAAAATAAGAAGCTAAAAATAAGGCTATTTAGAATAATTTTTAAATTTGTAAATTTGTAAGTCATGATTTTTTTCCTTATGAAAAATTATTTTTTAGGTGCTTTAGAGCTAATATGACCTGCAGTCATTACAGGTAGAGAGGATAGGACATTCTGGCCTAAAATATTAACAGCCGAAGAAACAGTATCAGCAAATTTAAAGGCAAAAAATGGTAAAACATTGGCAATAAAATTGGCCGCAACCATAAAACTCATATCAACTTGTGGGTTATATTTGGAAACGGCAACAACTAATACTAAGGTATTCCAAAAAAAGTTCCAAAAACAAACCGTAATTACTCCTGATATCCAACTTGGCAAAGCACCACGCAAACTCTGCATCGGCCATGCCCAAAAAGCAGCTACAATTGGGCCAACACACCATAAAAACCTTAAATATGCCACTTGGAACGCGCACAAAATATTCCAGGCTGAGGAAAAGCTTAAATTAGACAAACCATATATAAAGCCCATGGAATTAAAATTAGAATTAGACGTTGGCTGCGTGTGGGTTGTTCCATTACTACTATTGGGAGGCGGTACATTAGCCATAGCATTTGTAGTTGGTCCTTGAGGATTGGCCATTTTTTCAGCATCAATAGCATCTTGATACATGCTCGTTCCAAAAATCGTACCATAACCAGTAAAAACCGTATACGCCAGAGAATTAGAAATATCAATACCATAGTTAAGAACCAAGTAAGTAGCCGGTATCATAAAAACAGCAATTATCGTACGTAAAATTCCATCAAGCGGATTAACCTCACCAAGCACAGGCATACCTGAAGCTACAATAGCTTTAACTTGAGATAAAACAGCACCAGGTAATAATAATAAAATTGCCATTGGCATAAATAATTGATTGCGAATTTTATTCCATCGATTACTCGAGTCAACGGTAAAATTAGTAAGATAAGTACCTGTATAACTAATCGCATTGGCGGTCTGATTATAAGCCATAGAATTAGCTGAATTAGTTAATGCGGCCAAACCAACATTCCCCATCGCTGGAGCAACCCACATATATCTTTCCGGATCATACAATTCTTCTATTAACCTTTGATTATTTTCACGGGCAATTAATTGATACTGCGTATCACTTAGTGGGGCTCCAGACGTTTGTAATAAATTTTTAGTAATGGAAGTATCACGTTGACTAGGAACCATTGAAACCGCTGTAGCAATAGGAACCGGCCAAGTTGCGACTGGCCCAGGGCCATGGGTTATAACTCCAGGCCCAACTGATGCACCATTAACAATTACATCGGCGCCACCTAAACTAGTTGGAAAATTTTCCTTAGCAACCGGGAAACGTTTACCATAATTTTTTCTTATTGTAACAGTGTCACCAGGATTTAATTGTGACAGACTAGCTGTACCAGTTTGAGCTAAACTCAATTGGGCAAAATATACGAATTGCAATAAAACTAAAGCAAGCACAAACAAGTATCTATTACTTAAATAAATTATATTTTGATTTAAATTTAGATTCATCGTTTTAAATACCTTAATTAAAATAAAATTGTACTTCTTTATGCGGATTATTATATAGTTATTAAGCTGGTGGCGGTGGCGGTGTCGATGGTGGTGCTCCGCCCATTGGTGAGCCACCTTGACCACTCCCGGCTGGCGGTGAGCCACCTTGACCAGCACTCCCGGCTGGCGGTGAGCCGCCTTGACCAGCACCCCCGGCTGGCGGTGAGCCACCTTGACCACCCCCGGCTATTGGTGAGCCACCTTGACCAGCAGCTAACTGCTGACCAGCTGACATTGGTCCTGCCTGAGGATCAAACATAGAACCCTGCCACATCGTACTACCAACTTGACCTACAGCGGAAGCGGTATTACTCATTTGCGCAGCCAACTTATCTATTTGAGGAGCTAAAGCAGTACCTTGAGCTTCTTGCTTTAATGCGCCACTAAATGTCTGCATTACTTCAGCACCATAAGATAAAGCACCTTCAGCCGTCTGACCTGGATCAAAACTAAACGGATTAAAGGGAACAACCATCATTAACCCTAAGAAACACACAAAGACAACAATATCCCATTGAATATCAATATTGGAAACACCTTGCTGATCCGCTGCATAAACCGACATAATTGCTAAAATAACCATCCAGTAAAAGCGCCATAAAGCTACCGTAATAACAGCTGTAACCCAGCCACTAAAAACATTACGAAATAAAACCCCACTAGAACTTTGAATCGTTGGCCAGGCATAAAAGGCTGCTGATATTGGTCCTAATAAAAAAAGATAACACATATACACCAGCTGAAAAGCTCCTAAAATCAAGAGCATTTGTGAAAAAAACCATTCTAAAACATTAAATATCAATTGCATCATCGCACTTAAATATGAAGTATTTTCCACAACTGACTGCTGTTTTAGCTGCCCTGCAGCCACCCCTGTTCCACCAGCTGATGAAACCCCACTAGATCCAGATAGCCAGGAGAACATTGATTGAGCCCAACTTGGTGCAATTGAACTTAGCCATGAAGAAATTGAGGACGAGGCTGAGCTAACTAGTCCAGACAAGAATCCACCAAAGCCGCTGGATCCGCCACCACCAGATCCACCACCACCGCCGATAGCACCAGACAATGCCCCACCAGCTCCACCGCCACTTGAACTTGAACTATTCTGAGGAACCAAAGCATTATTAGCATTGCTAACATTGTATGTCATCTCATTTGCCCAGGGTAAAATAGTATTATTAATATCAACCCATTGAGCTACTGTATAAGCCATTGAATTACCAATATCAATAGAATAACTGACAATTAACTGCGTGGCCGGAATTAAAAATACGGCAATCATTACCCGAATAATTCCCTCAAATGGGCTAGTTACATCATCAGCCTGAAATTTAAAGCCTTGGGAAATTACAACTTTCATTTGGGTTAATACCGCCCCGGGTAATAAGAATAATACCGCCATCGGCACAAAAACCAGTTTATATAATTTTTGCACCATGTATATTGCCTGCGACACCGTTTTATTGGGATTATTGGAATATGTTGGTGATGCTGCATTTTCATTTGCAATATTAATTAAAGCGCCTGGATTAGGCATTAATGATTGAGGCAAGCCTCCAGCGGCTCCGCCAATCGCGCCAGCAGCTCCTCCAGCTGCACCTCCAGTTCCACTACCGCCAGACCCAGCTGACGACGGATTAGATGTACCATAAACAATAGCGTTAGCTGTAGCCTGAAACTGAGTTCCGGCCATACCAGCGAATGTGTTAGATGCTGACGTAAACATTAGTTGAGAAGCTGCTGTATACATCCACATCCAACGTTCAGGATCAAAGAGCAATTCAAGAAAACGCTGTTTATTTTCGCGATCAATTAACTGAAATTGGGTATCCGACATGGGAATACCAAAAGTGGTTAACTGATTTTGAAAGACTTCATTATCACGAGCCGTGGGCAAAGTAGCCTGAACATACATCGGAAAAGGCTGCAAATAACCAGGATATTCTTGAGGATTCGTATATTGAGGCATATGATTAGCACAAGCTCCTAGTAAAAAATGTCCAGGCAGCATTGGCATGGGCAAAATCATGGGAACAGCATAACAAGCAGTATAATAGCCAATAGGTTTAATACAAGAATCATAAGCACGAATGGTCATCGGCATAGTTGCTGGGGGGCTTCCAGTACCAGTTGAAGCAACCGGTGGTGTGTTAGTAAGTGTATCAGCATCATGCGCAGCCTTAGCAAAGGGAAAACGCTTAAAATAATTATTACGAATATCAACCGTTGTACCTGGATTAATCTGACTTAAAGAAGCCGAACCACCGCCGGATGTTCCTTGAGCATTAACTGGATTAAAAACAGACAAAAACATCATCAGTAAAACAATTATATTACCGGTTATTTTTGCTAGTTTAGCTGATTTAAATTTTAAAATATTAGTAAGCATTTTTTTATCCCTTAATAAATTAAGATAAAGTTATTAAAATAAATTGACCCATTTCACCTGATTAAATTGATATTTTTACCTTCCTTTACTAAAACTACATTTAACTGATCATTCCAAGGTCGACCAAAAATAGTAACAGTTGCTAACGTTTCGCTATTTGGCGATAAAATATTTTTAGTCAAGTCAGTTCGAACCACAGCTTCAGGAAGTTTTTGATTACCTTCAGCTACATAGAGGTCATTTGGTGATATATTAATACTAGCATTACCGTTATTTCTAATCGCAACGGTAAGGACTGATTTACGTGGAGTAATATTGACATTTTTTAATTTAAACAAAATGTTATTGTCCTCAGCTGAAACTGTTGAATTATCAATTGTCTTAGCACTGCTTTTAGTAGTTGCAACAGCATTACTATCATCATTTTGACTCGAAGTATTTGTAGTATCACTATTTTTCTTACTCTTATTATGCCTAGCAAAAATAGAACCAAATACATTATTATTAGACTTTTTATCAGAAATATTACTCGAAGCTGTACTTTCAGAACCAACATAACTATCCAACTGTGGTGTCACACCTGATACACGAGCCACAATCGATTTAGCCGCATTAACACCTACAACCTGCGCCAATTCAATTTGTGAAGCTTTCATATCTTCACGAGCAGAATTAAGATCAGATTTAGCCTGGGCTAAATCTGTAGCAGCTCTTTGCTTATCCGAATCAGTTTCAGCAACATCAAATTCCTGATTTCGCGCCTGAACTGTTTGCTCAGATAAGGCAAATTTATTATATGTATACAAATAATGATTATAAACTGTAACCACATCAGTCTGCCATTTTTTAATATAAGGCGCAAGCTTTTTATCTTGAATATTCTGCCCTTTAAAATACTGATTTACCATATTAGCTGAAACGGTAAAACTACCTCGAGTTGAAGCCAAAGGTAAAGATACCGCAATCTGGGAGGTTATATTAGCAGCTTTTTTATCATCATTGAAGTAATTCTGAATTACCGGCGTATTTAAAAATCCCTTCCATAATATAGCAATATCATCGCGCTGTTTAAACGGTGATCTTGGCTCCATACCAACTGGATTAATCGGATTAAAAACTTTATGACTTTTATGATTAGACACGGCTTCTTCATCATGGCTTTGCGCCGATTTATTAACATTACCAAATGGAGATCCATGAGGATGTGAATCCTGCTGCGGCTGCTGGGGTGGAGCTTGTTGACCATAAGGATTATAGTAATAAGGATTTGGTGGCGGGTAAGCTGGATAATAAGGTGGGGGATAAGCTGGGGGATATCCACCAGGCATTCCAGATGGCGGAGCCGATATCGTCATTGCTGGAGGTGGAGGAACCAAGCCACTATTTTTCGAACTAGCAATTAAATTACTTTCAACATTAGTTTGAATTTGCTTACTTATATTATCAACCCTAGAACCATCACTAACATTTTGCTCGTTACTTCTATTCGTATCAGCATTAAGACTATCCAGTGAAGGCAAATCATCTTTATTCACCAGATTAACGTCTTCAGCTGCCGGCGCCACTAGGTCAGAAGAAGAATCAGGACTTTTCGCTACTGAATTAAGCTTAGTACTTGCTACTTTATCTACTTTCACAACATCTTTACGACCGGCCAGGGGACGTAATGATCTTAACAGCCCTGATGACTGACTGGCTTGGGCATTATTTTCAACGATACTGCTACTATTAGTCTGCTGCGTGCAGGCCTGAAGCAAAATTGACAGAAAAATAATAGTTAAAACAGTTTTCATAATTACTTCCGCAGTAAAGTGCCTCTTACATTAGTCTGAGTACTTTTGTTGGATGAACCAACATAAGAATTGCCCCCACCACTATTATAACCACCATAAGAGCTTACGGCTGGAGCACTAGGCTTATAACTAGTTGCTGGTGGGGCGTTAGCTACTGATACTGACCTTGGCGGGTGGAGCAACCCACCATGGGAAATTCCTGGCAAAGAGCGCGGATGGGCAATACCACCAACTGGAATATTAGTACCAAAACCAGCACTTGGCAAATTAGATCCAGCACTAACACGAGCTGCTGGAGTGCCAAAATGCAAACCTCCAGCTGGAATAGAACTTGAATTACCACCAGGATTAGCCGGAATATTTACATATTGATTATCCTGATTAGTTTGTGGCGCTGGCCTATAATCATGAATTATTGGCGAATCATCAATAATTTGTATTTGCCTTGGTGCTTCATACCATGTTGATTTTTCTAACGAATCCTTTTTAACTTTAAACTGTGCCTTAACATCACAATTTCCTGACAATATTACTAATAACAAAATCAGATTGCTCATTGTTAAAATTTTTATTTTTGAAACCATTTTTTTTATCCTTTCTTGTCTTGTCTATCACAACTTTACTTTAATAATGCATAAAACTCATACCCATACCCATGCCAATGCCAGCGCCCATTTGCAATGGCATCATTAGGTACATCAATGAAGATCTTTTAGATTTTTTTGCCTTGTAATTAGGTTTGCCTTGTGCCGAATAATCGTCATCAGGCAAAGACAAATCCTGAGTTTTACTTTGGTTAATCACAACAGCAGTCGGTGCCTGTGCAGCCATACTAGGATTAGTATTTTGCAAGCCTGGCTCTGGTCCAAGTTTATTCAGATCAGCTGTTGTAGCTCCAGTATACTGCGGCAAAGCCGGATTAGCTACTGGATTACTGCCGTTATTAACATTGTATGAATCCTGTCTTTGATTCATTCTTTGCTGTACATTGGGCGGCGCGTATGCACCAGCCTGAACATGGGCATAGTGCTGATGCATACTGGCTTTGGATGGATC
Source organism: bacterium (assembly GCA_021815785.1). Classification (GTDB taxonomy): domain Bacteria; phylum Cyanobacteriota; class Vampirovibrionia; order Obscuribacterales; family JAKAZS01; genus JAKAZS01. Next base: position 6,387 of record JAKAZS010000023.1, on the reverse strand, counting down.
GTTACCAGGTTGATTATTTTGTTGCTGATTACTGACAGCCTGACTAGACTGTCCTGAATAACTTTGATGAATTACTTGACTTGAATTTGCCGCTCCTGGTAAATCAGCCCTATCAGGCATGGGAGGGAAATCAGCTGTCGGAATCGGTTCATCAGCTGGAATTGGTTCTAAAGATACATCTGGACCAGCTGGACGTGGTGTTGGTGTAAAACTAATTTGATTGCTTTGTTGGGCAATCTGCTGAATCTGACGCGGAGCTGCTACATAATGACCATGTCGCGCATTTTGCTCTTGGGGATCATACTGATTATAACCTGGATGATGAACATAAGCCCCTAAATTTGTTTGCGGTAAGTCAGCTGATTGACATTTAGCGTTTAAGGGAATTAACCAATTGACTGATATAATTAACATGAACGTAAATTTTAATTTTATAAACAAATTTTTCATATTCATAGAAAATAAATCCTGTAATTAACTACCTATTATTAATTATTCCCTTAGTAAAAAAAAATACGCAATTTTATAAAATTCCAGCAATAAATCAAAACAGATTAAAATTTAGTAAGGTTGACTGGTTGAATATTAAAAAAAAATCACCATTAATTTTTATTAAATTTTAATCTATTTTCAGGAATTGTCAAGGTGAATACCAATTAATCGGGTAAATTGTATTGTAAAATACAAATATATAATTTCAAACTTGTAATTTCAAACTAAGACATATTTAATATAACTAACTATAGTTAAAAAAACATAATCTTAATATGGGTCTAATTTCCAAAAAAAATCAAAATGCTTACCAGTTTACAACTGTACATTTGTTTTCAGTTATATTTTTAATTGCTAATTTAAATAACGGACAGGCTAAAAGGTCCTATACTCCAGCCAATAATACGACCTATTTAACTTCACCAGAGCCCCATAATCCTCTTGAGCACAATAACCGTGGCGTGGAATTAGGCAGTAAAGGGTTATGGGCACAAGCTATAAAGGAACATGAGGAAGCCTTAAGCGGCGATCCTTTTAATAAACAATTTCGAACGAATCTTTCGGCAGCTCGATTACACTATGGAGATATCCTATTAGGTAAACATGATTATTATGGAGCGATGAATCAATACCGAGAAGCTTTATATGTCGATCCAACTAATTTGCCTGCCGATCAAAATCTCGATTTATGCATCAAAAAAATGGGCAAAGATCCTGATAGCGTTAAAAACCGCGAAAACATGGCCGATGAAGCTGATATTTCTAACAATTATCCAATTGCGATAGTTGAATATCGTAAATGTGTAAAAATGGTTGATACAGGCCCTATGCGCTTGCATCTTGGCAAAGTGCTGCTAAAACAAGATAAAATCGAAGAAGGTTATCTTGAACTACGATCAGCCCTTACTAAAGACTGGAATATGACCGATAAAAAAGAAGTCAAAGAACTTGCTGAATGCCATTATTTACTTGGTAATATTCTTAAAGAACACGCTAAAATAGCTGCCAATAGTGGGCAACAAAGTGTGAATCTCCAACGACTGCTCAACTCATCAATAGAGTTCAGACGTGCCTGCACACTCGTGCCGAATTATTCCGATGCCATTCGAGGCTTACTTGAAGTAGCCAGACAAGCAGTTTCAATCAAGCCATCATTTAATAATCATTTATTATTAGGTGGAGCCTATTTATTATCAGGTGATTTTGAACACGCCCGACTTGAATACTCAGAATGCTGGAAACTTGAACCAAATAACCCTGATGTAGCTAAAGCCCGTCGAGTCTATTATATTGCCGTGGTTAAATCACCTTTAGCAAGTCCGCAAATCTTAAGCACCACAATTGAAAAGGTTTCCGCAAGCCTTCAACAAAACCCTCGTGATGCCGAATTATTATATATATATGGCAGAGGTAAAGAAGCCCTTTCGGACCGCAACAATGCCTTGAGAGCCTATCAAACGGCGTACCAAATTAATCCTTATGCCAACGGCGACTTAATCCCAGCTTTAAAAAGATTAGGTGAAAATATTAATACCACTGATAATTCTAATGGACACACTGATAATAACTCGAATACTATTACTAACCAAAATATGGGTTCAGCTAATAATAATTCCAAGCCCAATAACAGTCAAAATAGTACCAATAACGTTGAATCAATGCAAGAACTAGCTCAAGTTGAAAGTAAAATCCGCAGTAATGACTTTGCTAATGCTAAAACCCAATTAACTAATTTACTAGAAAAAAATCCCACCAATGGCAAAGCCTGGTATCTGCTGGGATTATGCAATGAAAAACAAGGCTTACTTGATGAAGCAGCCTCGGCTTATCGATCGGCTGCTAATTTTAAAGAACCAAATGCCGAGTCCAGCCTGAAACAATTAGACATTTGTAGAGTCAAACCATTACTCGATCAAGCAGAAACAGCAAAACAACAGGGCAATTGGATTGAAGTTTCTTCAACGCTAAGGGAAGCAATAATCCTGGCACCTAGTATGCCACTCCTTCATGAAAAACTAGCTGAAGCACTAAATAATCTTGGTGATACCAAAGAGGCTAACGTTGAATCTGCTAAAGCAAAAAAATTGGAAAAAAAATAAATTATGCTTAAATATAAAATTATTTTTTTTATTTTAATGTGTTTGAATACCCTGAATTTTGCTAGGGCTAATGATACTGATACAATACCACCAGAAACCATTTCTAAACCAACCGATCTTACAATTGAAGATGCCGACAGACTGTTACTTGCCAACCGCTTTTTACCAGCGGAAAATGCCTATCGAGCCTTGTTGAAAAACGATGATACTGGTGATTGCTATGCCGGATTAGCAGTCGCCCTGGCCAAGCAAGGTATTCCCAGTAAAATTATCGAAGCCGAGAAATTATTATATAAGGCTAAAAATAAATTTGCTGACAACCCTAATATAATATCAGCTGGAGGCTACGTAGCTTATATTCATTCAAAAAATGTTGCTTCTCCAGCTAAACGGGATCTTTATTTACAAGCATCAGAAAATTTATGCAAAAGAGCCATCAAAGACAATCCGGATATTTTAATTGCGCAACAAACCTTAGGCTTAGATAAACTGGCTAGCGATGAAGCTAACGAAGCCATTGAACCATTGACCAAAGCTGTTCAATTATCTGACAACGAAGTCAATTTGACATTATTGGCTCAGGCATTACTAACAGTTAATCCAAACGATCCTCAAGCAGAGACCTTATTAAATCAAGCCTTAAAACAAAATAAAAATTACGCATTAGCTCATACTCTCCATGCTCAGATTTTAGCAAGCCAGGGTAAATCTGAAGATGCCTTTATGGAATTACATGAAGTACCTGAAAAATCTCGTTCATCATCATGGTATCAAGTTGAAGGTGATATTTACAAAACGCAAGGTGATGGACCAGCAGCCCTTACATCCTGGCAAGAGGCCATTAAAACCGATCCCCATAACAGTGACGCCTATAAGCACCAGGCAAAATTCTATGCAACAAGGGGCGATGGTGAATTAGCCATGAGTCAAATGCATAATGCCCTGGAAATCCTTCCTAACGATATGAATTTGCGCAAAGATCTAGCTGAGCTTGCACTTAGACAAGATAAACTAGATGTTGCTGAACAAGAATATAAAACAATTTTAGCTACTGATCCTGATAATGCTAATGCCTTACTCGGAATGTCTCGAGTTTACTATCGTAAAGCTAGGCGTGACGGACAATACCCACCAGGTTGGCAGGATCTTATGAATAAATTAGAATCAGTAGTAACGGAAAAAAATGTTTCCGCTCAAATAATTAAATCTGGAGCCAATAACTTAAAAGAAAGCATTAAATTATCTGAAGCTGAAAAAGCTTTAACCCAAAATAAATTTAATGAATCGCGCAAATTATTTTCGGACGTAATTGATTCACATAAACAGGATCCATACGAACTATTAACTCTAGCTGATCAAGCGTTTAATGATGGTGATTTAAGATCGGCACAAAGAGCTTTTAATTATGCTTTAAAAATTCCCGAAATTACCTCACAAGCCGAACAAGGTATTAATAAAATAAAATTACAAAAACAAGAAGCTAAACGACAAACGGACTTAGGTGACGCCACAACATCTTTACCAATGGTCGCAATTGATCACTACAAACAAGCATTAATAGCTGATCCTCAATACCCCAGAGCCTATTATGGCTTGTACTCAGTTTATGCCCGGGCTAAAAAACCACCTAAAACACAAGATGCGATCAATTATGCTATTTGTTTCTTAGAAACTGCTGATAATGATGACCCTTTAAAAGATGAAGTAGCATCAAATCTCAAAAAACTCAACAAACAAATTGGTAAAAAAAATTAATTCTTCTAAACGAGCAAATTTAAGGTAAAATTAATAACTGTAATATTAAAATTGAGGTAGTTTATGAATTCTTTTCAACCTGACAACAAATCACCCAAACAAAATGCCTCTAGTAAAAATAAACAAGCTACTGCGAATAACAACATCCAACCGAAAAACATCTTTACCAAAAATAATTTATTAGCTCAGGCTAAGGAATATTGGTTACAATACCTAAGCATTATGTCAAGAAGCTTTCAACTGCTAACGCGTGAAAGTCAAGAAATGCTAATTAAACGTGTCTGTCAAACAGTTACGCTAGGATTAACATCAGTAGCCTTGGTTTTTGTTTACTCATTTATTCCCGAATTAATCAGGATTTTTCTCGTACCGGTTGCAGCCTTATTTGCCTGGTGGCTTGGCAGTAATCTCGTAACATCAGTAGTACTTGACAGGTTCGATAAATATCTAAATAAGGAAGGCTAAATGAATTTTAATACTGAACAATTAAAAAAAATAATTGGTATCTTAATTGTTTTGGCTGCTGCAATAATTATCTTGCCCCAAATTTTATCTTTTATATTTGGCATAGCCAGAATCATAATTTTAATTTCGGTAGCCCTTGCTATAGCATTTTTTGCTAATAAAACCATGATTAACCTGAAGAAACCCATAATTACAGTTAAATCAAATCCTAATGAGACGAATTCAGCCAATGAAGAAAAATAAAGCAACGATAATTAATATTATTTTTTCCTTAATATTAATTTTTAACGCCAACCTAAGATCCCAAGCACAAGATAGCAATAAGTTTATTATTTTGCCACCTGGAACTACTTTTGAAGCCAGAATTGATCATACTATTAGCTCAGCCAAAAGTCACAGTGGCGATAAATTTGTGCTTGAAGTTGTAAGTCCGGTTATTGCTAATGGTACAGATGTAGTTATTGCCCAGGGCTCAAAAGTTATTGGTGAAGTTGTTGAAGCTATACCATCCAGTAAAATTCCTAAACTTAAAGGCGATCCTAAACCAATTGGCAAATTACAGATTGAACTAACTACCATCGAAACACCTCAGGGCAATTCTTATCCACTGGTAGCATCACTAATGGGTGAATTAGTATTGACCGGTCAAACCCGCAAAATAAATCCTGACCTTGGTGCCGGAATTGGCTATGTTGGATCACAAAATAATTTTAATGCGATTAAACCAGGAGCCAATTCTATTTATAGTATGGGCAGACGACCAGGCTCTGGTCCAGCTCTAACCCACAAAAAAGACTTAATAAATGATCCTATATATGGTATTGATAGTCCTAACCCCATGAGTAATTCTAGTCAAAAATCGCAAATACGATCTTTGGTTAAGAAGAATAATGAATTATATATTTATGAGGGGTCACCTTTGACGGTTAAATTAGATACACCTTTAAAAATACCTTATGGCAAATCTCCAACTACGTTAAGCGAACCAATCAGTCAACCAGTTAATGCATCCAACAATCAAGCAAATGTTGATTTTGGCAGTGTCAAACATTTTTCCAAAAATGAAAATACTAACTTAAATAACAATAACAATAATGTCAATACAAACCCAATTAATCAAAACCCGTTTTAAAAAATGGAAAATTTAACTAACCAGCAACAACCATATGCTCAAAACAAGCCTTTAGTTATTGCCATAACTGGTGCCAGCGGGGTTATTTACGGGCTTAGACTTTTACAATATTTATTGGCTTTTGGTCAGAAAGTTGAATTTGTTATTTCCAGTGCTGGTATCAGAGTTTTACAAGAAGAACATGACATTATTCTTAATATCAATGATGAAAAAATCAATGTTTTAAAGTCTCTAAAATTGAATTGTGCTGATTTTAATCAAATTCAAATTCATAAACTCAATGACTATGGAGCTTCCATTGCCAGTGGCTCTTATCCAACGATGGGTATGATTGTTATTCCCTGTAGCCTTGGGACCCTAGGTGCTTTAGCTAACGGTCTTAGCCAAAATCTTATTCAAAGAGCTGGCTTAGTAACTTTAAAAGAAGGCCGCAAATTACTGATT
>JAKAZS010000022.1 GCA_021815785.1 bacterium | reverse complement strand
GCATTTGACAATTTCCGCTGTTAATTGCTTTAGGATAATTTAAACCCGATTGATATATTAATGATCCGGTATATTTGGGTAAATTAGGGATTTCCATAGGTTTAGCTAAAGGCTGGCTTGTAAATTCAGCTGGTGGATGTGGTCGAACCTGTTTTTTAATTGATTTATCCTTATTCGAATTAGTATTATTTTGAGCTAAGCCAGGATTACTAAACAGTAAAACATAGAGACAGAAAAGTGTTAAATATTGCATAAGGGTACCAGTTTAATTAATACTTGAATATTGCCCACCACCAGTAGCGTTACTTTGAAATTGTAACACACCTAAAAAATTATGATAGCCTGATGCAGGAATCCATACGGCTGCATCATAGCCAGTAACGCTAGGTTGATCATCAAAAGGCTGATCCTTGGTTAAAGCATCCCCTTCTTGATTGGAACTATTCGCCGAAATACCAATCATCGAAAGCGCCCCAGCTACAGCACCACCACCTGACTGTGTATCAACTAACGTACTATCAGCTGAATAAACCAATAAATCAGATCCCGGAGCTTGACTGGTAATTGGTGGGGGGTTATTGCCATCGGGAGTAAGGTTAGCTTGATCTAAATAAGCGTTACCATAAATGGCCGTAAATTGAGCTGGTCCAATCGTATCCATAACTAATAAATTTGTCTTTGGGTTAAGATAAAGATAAAAGGTTTGGCCAAGGGGCAAAATTTGACTATTCAATACCTGGTATAATTCATTGATATTTACCCCTGGTTTTATTTCCTGACAGCGTTGCATTAAATTAAATAATGCGGAACCTGGAAGTGGTGAAAAACCAGCTGGAGGAGCCTGACTATCATTTTGCACCATGTTACTACCAATATAATTCATATTGCCAATATGCGCTAAAAGCTGCCACGGTGTTCCATCGGTACCAAATTGAGGAGCCTGTTGCGGTGGTAAATTTTGAGTTGGATATTTAGAAGGTGAATTACCGTTATGGTTAAACAATTTGACCCCAGTGGGCTGACTATAAGGGCTAACATTAGCTGTTGGCCCTAGGTTGGAACCTGTTAACCAGTTCCAAGCATTTACAAAACCTGATGAAGCCCCTTCTCCACCATCATTATTCCATTGTTCTAACAGTGATGTCTTCATATATTCAGCTGCGGTATAATTGTTACTAGGAGCTTGGGCCGCTGTTGGATACGCCCCAAAATTATTAATCCAGGTACTAAGGCTAGATATACAAGGCCCACTAGCATTGGCTCCATAATCAACCACTGAGGTGCAGGAAACCAATTTATTATGAATATTTTCTAAATCAGTAATTGTTGCTAATTGATTATAACCAGCTCCATATCGATATATTGAAGCTCCGGGCGCTGGATAGCCTAAATTGGGCGGATATAAGGCTGGGTTGCGCTTAGCGGGAGCCGTTGTTGTTGCTGGCAGAAAATTAGAGGGGTTATTATAGGTAGCCCAGGCATTAATGGCTTTGCTGGCAAAAGAAGCGGACCCTGAGATAAAGATACCATTATCAGTCATCGTAATTGAAGATGGCGTATAAAGTTCATTATTAAAGATACTGTTACTGCCATCCGAAACAAAACTACCTAAACCTGGATTAGGAGCTCCAGGATAATTGTAAATTTTAATATAGCCACCAGGCATGGCTAAGGGATATTGACCAGCTAAAACCTGTTGCCCATTAACATTGCCACTAAGAGCATTAGGGGGACAACCAACTGTAGCAGCGGCAATAGCTGTAGCCAGGCTGCTGGTGTTTTGCACCTGGCGATTAGCAACGCCACCAGCTTCAAAGGCATTAGGTGGTATGATACTGTTTAATGCCGAATTGACTACTGGATTAGTTAAAGCTTGGTTAAATTCGGTTTTAGATATTAAATGTGCCTGTAAATTTGGCAATACTGGTACGAGAGCTGGAGCATTATTAGGTAAAAAAGGAATGTTAACATAACCGGCTAAATAACCAGCTGCCTGACCAGATGGGGCGGATGGAGCATTGATACCGCCTGGTGGTCCAGAATTACCAGACTTAGTTACGAGCAAAGTATTAAATTCATTAATAATATTGGTGGATAAAGCACTAAAACTATCGAGTAAAGCCTGCGATATATAAATATTAGAAGCTTTGCCACTATTATAGTAAGCTGTTTTAAACTGTTGGGGTACGTATTTGACTTTATTAGCGGCGTTGGATTGAGCTGAATTAAAACTCAGTAATGACGTATTATTAAATGTTGAAACCCGGTTAAAGTCATTGGTGTAATTATTGCTATTAACAATTTGACTGGTTAAAGCCTGACCGACACTGGCAACAGCCTGCCAGACATTATTGGCATGACTGTTAGCCTGCGAACTGCCCATAGCTTTAGCATTAGCTGAAACCAATAAGGCATAACCTACTAATCTATTGTAAGTCAATAAATTAATTATGTTTGACCCTTGTGGATCACATAACGGAGCAAATTGCTGCACGTCGTTAGGTATTGAATTTAAGGCAATAGCTGGCTGTCTTACAGCATTTCGAGCCAGGCTAACGGTGCCTGAATCAACTGCATCGGTTAGTTCACGTCCACCACCAAATAAATTAACCGTATAAAAAAAAGCCAATCCTAAGCAAACTAATAAGACTAGGCTTGCAGCTATAATACCTAAAGTAAAACCATGAATTCTACGCATATGAAATTATTTTGGATACCTAAAATAGTAATATTATGAAGTTGACTACATTATAATATTTTAATAAAACTTGTCAAATTAAATTTATTCAAATAATTCCTGCTTTAAGTAAATCTTTTAAATCAATAATGCCTTTAGCCCGCCCTAAATCATCAAGGATTAATAAATCCGAAATGGTATATGTTTCCATTATTTTTAAGGCTTCTTGAGCTAGAGCAGATTCATTTATCGTTTTTGGCGAAGTTGTCATAAATTCATTGGCTTTTAATTCAAAAAAATGCTCGTGATGATTCGTTAATGCCCTACGCAAATCACCATCGGTAATAATACCGATTAATTTATGCGTCTTATCGCCAACCGTAGTAAAACCAAGTTTTTTGGCATTTATTTCCTGTAAAACTTCAGCATAAGTGCTGTCTTTATCAACCAGTGGAATTTCTTGACCATAACGCATCACATCTTTAACTGTCAATAATTGTTTGCCTAAAGACCCTCCAGGGTGACTGCGGACAAAATCCTCAGCTGAAAATCCTTTTACACTCATTAACACTAAGGCTAAAGCATCGCCCATCGCTAAAGTAGCAGTGGTCGATGATGTTGGCGCTAAATTATGGGGACAGGCTTCGCGCTCTACGCCAACGTCAATAACTACATTGGCATATTGAGCTAAGGTGGAATGGTTATTTCCGGTAAAAGCAATGATTTCTAAGCCCAGCCGTTTTAAAGGTTCAAGGACTAATTTGATTTCACTAGTTTCACCTGAACTAGATAAAATAATTGCTAGGTCATTTTGGGCGAGCATACCAAAATCACCATGTCGCAATTCAGCCGGATGCACAAAAAAAGCTTGCGTTCCCGTTGAAGCTAGTGTCGCTGCAATTTTATTGGCTATATGTCCTGATTTGCCAATCCCAGTTACAACAACTTTACCTTTACAATTTATTAATTTTTCAATTGCTAAATGAAAGTTGTTATTTAAACGATTAGACATAGCCAGTATGGCATTAGCTTCTTCGGATAAAATTGCTTTAGCTGAATTGATAATATATTCAGCATTATTTAGTTTTGGCGATTGTTTTTGCAAATAAGTCATAGTAAAAAATGGTCCAAAAGTATACAAGTAAAACAAATTATACTAACAAAACCATTAATATTAAAGAAGGCTTGATTGATTTTTGATAAATCGTGAGGTTTAACTAAACTATGTTCATAAATTAGCATTAAAGCTACAATACCAATACCTACATAATACAAAACATGAATCTGGGCAAAAATACCGGTAAGGATTAAACAAATTATGGTAAAGACATGGGCAATTTTGGCTACTAGTAAAGCTCGTTCAACGCCAAAAATAGCTGGTAAGCTATAAATTTTATGTTGGCGGTCAAATTCATAATCCTGTAAAGCATATAATATATCAAAACCACTGACCCAAAGGCTTACAGCTAAAGCTAAACACCATGGGGTTAAATTAGTCAAACTATTACTTACGGCGACATATCCACCTAAAGCAGCTCCACCCAGGCTTATGCCTAAGACAAAATGGCATAAATAGGTAAAGCGTTTCGTATATGAATATAATGAAAGCCAAATAATCGCAATTGGTGACAGCATAACACAAGTCCAATTTAAATTATAAGCAGCATAAACCATCAGTAAAAAAGCCAAAAACGCAAATTTTAGCGCGTTATTGACTTTGATTTCCCCTTTAGGTATAGCTCTAATCTGGGTTCGTGGATTTAAGGCGTCAATTTTGGCGTCGATAGCCCGATTTAATGACATCGCTGACGACCGCGCTGCCAAAAATGCGATAATTGCCCAGAATAATTTAGCTAGAGCAATATGCGACCCACTAGCTAAAATAAATCCGGACAAAGCAAAGGGTAAAGCAAAAACGGTGTGTTCAATTTTAATCATTTCGCACCAACGTATTATAGTTTGCGACAAATTATTTAAACTTAACTCCCTGACCATAAGCCTATCCTCAACAATGGCTCTTATTGAAGACATTATTTCAAATTCTCCAATTCTAGCTTATCCTAAACCCGTAGTTATTGTACTAAACAACATCATGATTATCTTTAAAAGTATGTTTAATGTGACAAATTAGTTAAAGTTCTTTGTTGAATTCAATATTTGACACTAAAATATTTTCACGCTAATTAGCAAGTAAGTTAAGACAAATTAATGTAATATCAAGATTTTTTTTATATTATTATGGTAATCGCTAAGTAAAATCGAGGATAAAGTCATGGATAAAGAGTTGAATTTTGCCGTACCCAATCAAAAAGCTAATCAAGTCATAGATTTACAAGGCGTGGCGGCCTTTGCTAGTCTGGTTGAATTACTGGCTAATGAACTTGGAGCTCAGGCTAATACCATTCAAGGAGCCCTGCCGGATACACCTGGTCCATTTCAACAATTGGTTGGCCATATTGAATTAACGAGGCAAGGAATTAGAAAAAAAATTGTCTTAACCAATTGTGAAGGTATGCCTTTAAATATTGAATTACAGTGTTCGTTAAAAGATAAAAACATTGCCGGATCTAATAAAGAGCGAGAAAATAGCCCTGATAAAACTAAACTTTATGATGTATCTTGTAATATCACTATAAATAAATTAGTGGGTAATATCGTGCCTCAAGGACGAGCCCTAGCCAGAAATCTTGAAGATATGTTTGCAATCTTAGAAAGAATGTTAGCTATTGGGCAAAATAGTAAAGTATTATCAATGTCACCATCAGCAAGCGAAATTGAAGCTTTTGAAACGGCCGAAAATGGTAATCTCGTCAAGAAAATTTTGTAAATTCGGGCGAATTTTTAGATACCATTGAATTGGCTAATTTATAACTTTACGGGCGATTTTAGCCGCCATCGAATTAGCTAATGAACTAGCCGAATGTTGGCCAGGTAGACCCAATTTGCTAAGATCGGGATCTAAACTAGTTACAGGTTTTTTAACACCGTTATCTTGGGTTAAATCCGTTTCAGCATTATTCTGATTAATAATTTTAGCTTGGACGAGTTTTTCCGCTTCAGCATTAATGGCTTGAAGATTAATGGCATTAGGTGTTTTAGCGCCACATTCAATGCAGAATTTACCTCTACCCGGATTTTTACCACAGGCATCACAAACTCCACCATTAACGTTATTATTAGCCTGATTTAACGAATTGGCCATGCCTTCCTTCGCGAGATTAATCATTTCAGCCTGAACCTGATTAACGACACTGTTTTCAGGACTAGCTTGCTCTTGCTTGATTTGGCTGTTTTGGGCTTTAGCAATAACATTGTGCATAAAGTGGACGCGGGCAATTTCTTCAATACCACCTAAATTGACCATAAAAGGTTTAATTTCGCCAAATTCAGGGTCGCTAGCTGGTGATAAATATACCAGGGCATGGTGTTTTTCCATTCTTTTAATTGAATCCTGATCAACACGAGGAACCACTTGTTGTGAGTGAACTCGATTCCAGCTATTCGGGAAAATATTAAAGCCTGAGGCCTCATATCGGTCAACTAAACCAGGTATAACTACAGAGTGTTTGCCAATTTCATCAGAAAAGAATTTAGCGGTTGTGTCATCAGCATTATGCATACAGATGCGAATTGCCGAGTTGGAAAATATCGTTTTTAATTCAGCCATACCAGCTCCAGAACTTAATGATCCGCCAGCAATTTGTGATATGTTTTGTAGGATAACAGCTAAACCACCATTAGCGCCTCGGACAATAGCTGATAAGCGACCAGCCGTATCCAGGTTTAAGGTTTGATATTCATCAAAGAATGCATATAATGGCAGTACTGATTTAGTCCCGTATCGAGTATGTAAAGCCTGTTGTAACTGATACACAAAACATGCTGATAACGATTCAGCATCTGGGCCAATTGATGCTGGGGCACCAAAGATTAATACCGTTGGTTTATGCATAATGGCTTTTAAGTCAATATCGGATTTATCGGTAGCTCTTAACACATTAGCATTTCTAAACATCCTTAACCGACCGCGCAATCCTTGAATGTTTTTATCCCATTCGGCTTCAGTTCTAATTAAGCCAGCTAAAACCTGGGTGACTTCAGATAATTCGGCTTGATCAATTTCATGATTGACTTTTAATTTCTTTAAGGATTCAATAATATTGCGACGATTATAAACCAGTTTCATTAAACCACGTGGATTACTAGGTAAAGGTTGAAAATCGGTAGGTGATCCATTTTCATCTTCGCCAGAACATTGTAGAGCTCCCCATCTGAGCACTTGAGCTAAACAGCGGATATAACCTAGATCGCGCTCGGCCCAATGCTGTGCTTCTGGTTCCATTGAGTTTACATCCTGGACTATTGAAGTCGCAAATACTACTGGGTCAATATCAAGTGGATTCCAGTGAACCGTTTCTTCATCCAAAGGATTAAAGTATAAGGCATTAAAACCAGCCTGGACTGCTTCAGGAAGAATTGTATACTTAAAGCCTTCTTTGTTTTCATCTAAATTAGGATCGTTGGCTTTAGCTTCTAAAGCAATAATAACTGATGGCTTAGCCAGTAAGGCCTTAATTATAGCTCTCATTAAAGTAGTTTTACCTGATCCAGATGGAGCTACAATAAACATATTTTTGTTGGGTAGTCTACCCAGAGGGATTGTGACTGGACAATTAGTTCTAGCTAAAAAGCCAAACGGGATAACGGCTCCATCAGCATCGGTCCAAGTTGCTTCAGGATTACGTTTGCCCATCCTGCCATGTCTACGTAAATTAGGTGGGCACAAATAGGTTTTTTCATATTCTTTAGGCATCATAAGGCCTGATGGTGGATTAAATGTACGCACTGTTTGCCAAGGGAATAAGCGTTTTTTATGAGCAGCGGCTAGAATTAACGCTAAAAGCACTAATGTTGGCAATAAAATAGCGATAGAGGTGGCATCCAAAAATCCATGCGCCTTATGAACGCCACTGCCATCCAACATATGATTAGGATTGCCTTCCAAACGTAAGTTTTTCGGCTGAACTAACATGCCTTCAGTTGGTGGGTGTGCTTCACGTGGGACTACACCAGCGGGTTGACTAAAATATCTGGACCCTGGAGCAGCTGTGGGGATTTGATTGCTGGCATTAAGAATAATGGCGCCAGGCTGAATTAATGGATTAGTGTCAGGAGTTAAATTATTGGGATTAGCTAAACTTGTATTTGGGGTTAGCATAACCGTGTTAATACTAGGCTGTTGTGGGTTGGTTCCGGCTGGACTTGTTGGCATACCTGGTTGAGCCGGAGCTTGATTAGACACCGGTTGACTTGGACTAGTAGCCGGTGTGGAATAGTTGCTGGCATAATTAGATGAGTTACTGATTGGTGCAGTGGCATAACCATGGGAACTAGAATTTGAACTATTATTATACATAGCTGAACTATTGCCATTATCATGCTGTAATCTGGATTGATATTCTTTAACGGAAATTACTTCGCCGGTTTCTAAATCCTTATAACGATAAATAACCCCTCTATCGTTTAATTGCGCTCTCCAAGTCATTTTAATCTCCTTAAATTAATACCAGTTATTTTATTTATATCTTTATTCATTTTTAACTATTACTTTCGGTTATACTTGCTATTCTTGGTCCATTAGTAGTTTGGACTACCATGTATTCAACACTAAGATCGCGAGCTTTACTGCCTTTTCCGGGTATATCCAATTCCTGTTCAGCCTGGACGCAAATCGTAACAGATCCATCGGCATTAGGGGCATTAGCCTTTAAATTCAATAATTTAAAATGACTTACAATGCCAGAATTGACAATTTGCTCACTGATAGTTTTCGTCCAAATATGTTTACGATACTGATTTGCACATTGGTTAGTCATATAAGTGATGGCTTTTTCCTGGGAAAATTTAGCTGAATTAGCACTAAGATCCCAACTTAAAGGTAGCCAGCGTTCAATCAAGGTCGTAGCGGTATTTACATCTACGGGCATCGTTGGTTCTGGTGCTTGCGGTGGATTGACTTCGTACTTCACATTGCTAGTTTGTCCACTAGGTGAAGTTTGATCATTAGCATCATCAGGATCGCCTTGAGAATATTTGTTGTTATATTCACGCATGCCTTCAATATAACCAGGACTAGCGGAAACATCCCGATTGGTGGCATCGCGATTGGCAGCATTGCCATGACTGCGTCTTACATGCGGGTCTGGAGCTTGAGGCATAATTAATAGGGTGAAGAAAATGCCAATCACAATACCAGCAATTCCCGTCATCATTAGGGTTATTTTATATTTTTCACCAGCTTGATAATCAAACATAACTTAACTCCTAACTTGCTTTTAACATACTATGCTCAAACGTTTCTGGTGTTACGCCTTGACCCAGTAAATGACAGGCCCAACGGATATCGCCACCACACAAATCAATCATCCTTGAACGCATTGGCTGATCGGTATTTGGTTCAGTAGTAGCAACCCAGTATAAAAATCTTGGTACCACTAAGCGAACCACACCACGTGATTGCTTGTGATAGATCAGAAACGCATCAGAATATTCGCGATTTTTTCTCGTTAAATGAGCAATCGACGACATTTCTTGAGGCGTTAAACCGCAGGCATCTTGGATTAAATCAAAATTACTGGGATCGTTACCTAAAATGATTTTTATAGCACTATTACTGGCTAAATTACGGGCTCGTTCATCACGTAACAAATCACCAAGTTCTTGGGAAATACCTATAAATAACAAGCCTAAATGCCTTGAAGTTCTTGATGCGTCTTCGACTAAAGTTTTACCGCCTTCATAACGTAATAAACGCCACAACTCATCTATACAGAAGACAAAACGAGCGGGTAATCCTGCTTTTAACTGTTCAGCCTTATGGGCGCTAGCACGTTTTAAGACAAAATCAGAAACGAATAAGGTTACTACCGCTTCGAGAGTTTTATCATGAGCTAATTCGGATGTATCAAAAACAATTATTTGGGCATCTAAAGGCAAAGTTGTTGGACCATCAAACAATCGGCCAAAAATTGCCCCCCTGCAGTATAAACCTAAACGATTAGCTAAGTCCTCACAGGTATCTTTACGTTTTTGGTTATCGGTCGAACTTGCTTCTTCTTTCAGCCAGGCAACCAAATCCGATTCAAAAGGGGTTCGTCCTAAACTGGCACATTTTTTATAAATATTTTGTATACCTTGCATCAGTACAGGTTTTTCTTCTTTGGTTAAAGCTTGTTCACCACGTTCACCTAACATAACTGAATGGAAATTTAAGATTTTAATTATATGTGATTCAGGTGGATTAGCCATATCAATAGGATTACCTTCAGCGGTAAATTCAGGTAAGTCATAAAGATTAATACAGACTTGACCATCTGGACCGAGTTTAATATAAGCCGTATTATCATAGACTTCAGCTAACATTTTATAACTTCCGGAGCGATCAATAATTACTGATTTGGCTCCAGCAATAGTTTTTAATTGAATAATTTGCTGGGCAACCATCGATTTACCTTCACCAGGTTGACCAAAAATTACACATAAGGCATTAGGTAGTTTTTCATTATGCGGATTTAAAAATACCGGTTCGAGCGTTTCTTTGGAAAAACCTAACCAGTCTCCGGTTTCTGAGCCTAATTTGGCATGCACAAACGGGAAAGAATTACGTACGGTTGGCGTTCTTACTATTTTACCCCGTCTGACCACGTCAATGCCTAATCCAGGAAGACTGCCAATCAACAGGGCTTTTTGTTCATAATAACCAATTGTAAATCGGGCGCCACGACATTGTGGGGCAACGGAACGCACTAATTCAGTTGAACGATTGAGATCTTCTAACGTATCAGCTTTAAGGGTAAAATAAATAGCATAATTAAATACTTCCATATTGGATGTATATAATTCTGAGCCAATATTAGCTGCTTCTTGAGCTTTTTCAGCTTCTTCTTGATTAGGACTCGAACGCTGACCTAAAACACTTTGATATGTATTAGCATGAGATTGAGCTTGTTTTCTTTGTAACTGTTTACGGAAAATATCTTTGTCCAGTTTATGGGCATATAAGTTAATCCGCCATTCGCAATTTAATCTTAACAGAGGCTGAAGCCAAAGAGGCCCTGTGCGTTCAGGTAATCGAGTCATATATAGACTGCGGACAAACTGGGCCTTTTTGTCACCAGATTCTAATTCTTTTTCACTGACATCGCTAATAATAGCGTAGTCAGAATTACTGAAATCATAAACTGATTGCGTTAACTGTTCACGAATGGTCTGATCGCTAGCGTCAGGAAAAGCCTGGCGCAAAGAGTTCGGAATTGGTGCCGTTTGTGGTCTAATCGGTGTCGGCAACCATTCTAAAGGTTGTTGTCCAAGTTTAGGGTTTAATTCCTTATATAACATATGAAAATATTCGGTTGCCCCAATTTCTCGAGCGGACATACCACAACTGCCTAATTGGCTTACGTAGCTATGAGCTCTTTGAATAAGGGTCTGGACATTTTTATAATGGGTAGTTACAGACTGTCTGGTGGCTTGATTGACTACGATACTTTTAATGGCACTGGTAGCCTTTTGAATCATTGTCTGTTTATAGGTCTTTTCTTTAGGTGGTTTGTAGCAGAAAGTTACAAAAAACTTTAATTCGGGAATAAAATTTTTGGATAACAATAAGGCTTCATCATTTTCAACTACTTGGGCTACATATTTCAAGAACCCATCATTAGCTACATGTTCAACGGGGTGACGTTCAAAATATTCACGTTTGCTTATATTATGACAGACAACGGTTAATTGAGCGCTGGTATCAATAGAATTTAAAAAACCCGTAAAATGATTCATTAAAGAATAAAGACGGACTTCATCAAATCCACTTACATGAACGCCATCTAATTCAAAACAGCAGCGATAACTACCATCTTTTAAAACAATAACGCCAAGTCCGCTGTCATTATCTTCAAACAAATCCCACATCGGTATAAGGCCGGCAGCTGATGGATGGGGGCGGGGAACTGCATGCAACGGCAATTTGCTTAATGCTTGCTTTTGAATATTATCAATTTTGTTATTATTTTTCTTCTTGAAATTAAGCATTTTCTTTATTACTCACTAAAAACCGGTAACTCTTCATCTAAAAGGAATTGGCTAGGATTAGGATCAGGGCCTGGCATAAATTTTTGGGGCAAGAAATAAAAATTTAACAAGGTTTCCCATTGTGTTGTAGTCTGATTTAAAGTAAACACGCAGTAGATTGGCCCAATAATAGCGATAAAAATGGCTACGTCAAGCCGTAAATCCTGACCCCAAAAAGGAATTGGATTAAGCCAGGAGTATAATTGCGTTGATACAATTAAACTAATTAAGATGGCAATTAATTGATCATATCTTAACCCAAATAACTTTGGGTGATCTTCTAAATTAAGTGGGGTGATGTCATCCATAATTTAATCTCCTAAATTAAGATACTTTTTGTAGATAATCTTTATTAGCTAGTTTCGGTAAGAATATTTGTTCAATAAATTCAGGGCTTAAAAACTTAGGACTTGAATCTTTCTGAATGGCTAATTTAAATTGATTATCAATAAGTTGTTGCGGTAACATGGCGCGTTTATCAACTTGTTTAAAATAATTACAGGCTTCAGTAAATTCCTGATTTTGTCTTAATAATTCAGCTAGGATATATGAATACCGTGATTTGTTAAAATTAATACTTTTATCATCTAAAGCCTTGGTCAGTTCAGCAATGCTTAATTCTAACCAATTCCAAACTGATTTTTGGGGTTCATGATTTTCCCGCGAACTCCACCAGCCATTTAAAGCTAAAACAGCTGTATCTAAGGCATGGGCATTAAATTGGCGACCCGCTAAGATGGCATGAGCAAATTTTTTCGAACAGTTAATTTCTGGAGAATCTACGACTAATTGGGGTAAAAAATAATGTGTTTTAAAACTGCTAAACCACCAGGTATATAAACAGGCTGGGCACATTGCTAAAAGCGCAGCTCTAACCTTTGGATTGTCAATGACTCGATGTAAGTCGGCTTCAACAATAGAATTGGCCTGAAGATCCTGCATACTTTCAATATAGTCTGTCGCAAACATATTTGAACACATGGGGCAGACAACCGTAATCTTAGCTATTTTAAATTCATTGAGGTTAACATTTTCAATTATCTTACTCATTTTCCTGCACCTTATCTTTATTGAGTTGGGCTTACCCTAAATCGGTTTGCTATCAATTAAGTTATATCTTTGCGGGCAACAAGTAAAGTCGGGTTATTCCCATAATTATGGGAATATTCCCATAAGACCTGTCAAAATTTTTGGTTAACGGTAATAGCCACAAAACTGTTAACCGTAAAAAGTAAGGTCAGTTTATTGAAAATTATCGATAAAAACGGCTTGACCTTTATAATTACCTTTAAAATTAATTTATGTATATGCACGAAGGGTTGTAAATACAAATACTTTAACCCAAGTATTAGTTATTGAATTAGTCAAACAAACTGTACATATGCACATTAGGATTATAAATGCCAATATTTGAATTTAATTAAAAAATATAATATAATTTTTATATTAAATTTAATGTTTAACCTTAATATATAACGTAAATAAATATTTAAAATTAATATTAAGTATATAAATAAGTATTTTTTTCTAAATTATATATCTCTACGCATATGCTTAAGGTACAACTTCAGTGAGGATTATATGCGCTTAAATCAAAAACATGGATATCCCGGTAAACTTTTAGTTGTTGAGGGCGTTGATGGATCCGGAAAATCAACCCAGCTAGATCTTTTAAGAAACTGGCTGGAATCATTAGGGCATCATGTTATTTTTACCGAATGGAATTCGTCCAAACTTATTTCCAAAACAATTAAACAAGCTAAACGGAGCAATTCATTGATCCCGGTGACTTTTAGCATTTTGCATGCGACCGATTTTGCTGATAGGCTGGAAAACGTGATTATCCCAGCTTTAAAAGCCGGTTTAATTGTTTTAGCGGATCGCTACTGCTTTACAGCTTTTGCTCGTGATGTAGCGCGCGGTGTTGACAAAGATTGGGTAAGAAATTTATATGGTTTTGCCATAAGACCCGATGGATCTTTCTATTTTCAGGTACCAGTGGAAGTATCACTGGAAAGAATTGCTAATTCAAGATTGCCGGGGTATTACGAATCGGGAATGGATTTAGGGATTTCTAGCGATCCGCGAGAATCATACCAAATTTTTCAGTCTATGATTATCAATGAATACGATACGATGGCTAATGAATATAGCTTTCATATAATGCCAGCAACTAGGCCGATTCATGATCAACAATTATTATTTAGAGAGACAGTATCACAGCTAATTGACTTATAATGGATAAATTAAATTAACAAAACCAAATTTGATACGGAGAACGCAATGGTAGCCAATCAACGCAAATTAGAAACCAAATCCAATACCTTAACCCTAAAAAAAAATATTTATCCCGGCAAACTAATCGTATTAGAAGGAACTGACGGGGTAGGGCGCAGTACGCAAACGTTACTTTTACAGAACTGGTTAGCTATTGAAGGTTACGGAGTAGTTGTTACCGGATGGAAATCTTCAGAATTAATTTCGCGTGTCATTGATAAGGCAAAATCAAAAAACGCTTTAAATACAATTACCTTTTCCTTATTGTATGCTACAGATTTAGCGGATAGATTAAATAGTATTATTGAACCAGCGTTAAAGGCTGGTCTTATTGTTGTGGCCGATCGCTATATTTACACGGCCTTGGCTCGTGACGTTGTCCGAGGCGCTGATCCTAATTGGGTAAGAAAATTATACGAATATGCCATAGAACCAGACTTAGTCTTTTATTTAAATATGCCACTAAAACCCCTCTTAAAGAGGATAATTACGACTCGAGGCTCGCTCGATTTTTATGAATCGGGCCGTGATATTGGTATGTCTACGGACTTGTATCAGTCATTTGAATTATACCAGGCTCAAATAATTCACGAATACGAACAAATGGTAAATGAATTTAACTTTATCAGCATTGAAGCTGATTTGGAAATTGATGAGGTTCAAAAGAAACTTCGGCAATCGGTTAAAAAATTATTGGAAACAACAGTTAATTTCTGATTTTTTAAAAGTTTATATATTTTTTTTTAAATACAAACTTTTAAATTAACTCTAGACAAGATTTTAAAAGCAGTATATACTTATGTATGGTTATGATTTTGATACTAACTATAATTGCATAACTTTAATGCACCACTATTAAAATAAACTTAAAATATCGTAAAGGTCTAATTAAATGAAAAATTTTGAAACGACAGCTATTCTAGAAACAAGTGAAGCTAACCAAGCTATTGAAAACTTGCCACCACGTCAGCGCGAAGTTTTAAACTTAATAGCTGTGCTGATGAAAAAAAATGGCTATCCGCCATCACTATCGGAATTAGCTGAAGGTATAAATGTCCGAAATCGTATGACTATTTCACAGCATTTGGAAGCATTAAAACGTAAAGGCCTGGTTAACTGGAATGCTAATTTAAAACGTTCGCTCAAACTTAATGATGTCGTTGCGGAAATTTTTAATGCTCAAATTGACAGTAGTCATAATGATTCTAATACCATAGCTTTTCCTCCTAAAATCAGCATAAGTGAACCAACGTTAAATATTATGGGCACTATTTCAGCTGGTAGTGGTATTGATGCCATTGAAGATCCGCAAAAACTTGAACTTGAATCACATTATGCTAAAATAGGCTGTTTTGCATTAAAAGTTAAAGGTGATTCAATGATTGATGCTGGTATTAATCATGGTGATTTTGTTATTGTCAAGCCCAACCCTTCACCCAATAATGGTGATATTGTCATCGCTTTGCTTGATGATGGTAATGCAACAGTTAAACGATTTTATAAAGATAAAGACAGTATTAAACTAGTTCCAGCTAATGAAAACCTCCAGCCGATTACAATTGACAAGTCGAGTAATCTTACTATTCAAGGAGTTGTCGTAGGCTTATTTAGAAAATTTTAGTTAATGGTTAAATTCTGTTACTTTTACTAGTTGCACTTAACTAGTAAATATATTTTTTTTACTTTATTATTAATTTTAGCAAATTACTGTCTTTTTTATTAGACAATGTAATCATTATAAATCTAAGAGGTATACCCATGATTAAATTCCCTAACGTTTTAAAGACTTTGCTTAAAACTACTTGTGTCTTAGGAGCTGTAGTTTTAGCTTATAGTCAATGTCTGGCTAAAGCTCAAAGTACTAGTACTATTAAGCCTGCTTACCATAAAAGATTTACCAATGCTAATGAATGGACCAAAGTTTTTGATGACAGTGCCCGTGATGAATGGCAAAAGCCTAATGCTGTAATCAAAGCTTTAGATATTAAAGATAACGATCGTATTGCCGATATTGGTGCCGGAACTGGTTATTTTTCAGCACGAATTGCCAAAGCCTATCCTAAGGCTACCGTTTATGCCGTAGATTTTGAAAATGATATGATTAAATTTTTAAATAAATTAGCTAAACATGAAAAATTAACTAACCTTAAAGCTATTAAAACCAATATGAATAAACTTGAACTTCCTGAACCTGTTGATATAGTCATTATTGTTGATACTTATCATCATATCGACAAGCGAATTGAGTATTTAAAGAATTTGAAAACTTGTTTAAACCTGCAAGCTAAAGTAGTTGACATTGATTTTAATCAATCATCGCCAATGGGGCCACCGCTAAAGCATCGATTAAGTGAAGTGGAAGTTATTAATGAATTTAAACAGGCTGGTTTTAAACTTATTGCCAAAGAGACTTTCCTCCCTAACCAATATTTTTTGATTTTTCAATAATTCATTAATAATCCAGAGCTTAAAAAACTACAATGAAAACCATCCCTAAAATAATTTTGTTGATCAGTATTATATTTACTAATCAAGGATATAATGTAGCTCTAGCTCAAAATTCTGACAATAATACGGCAATTCTCTTCGCTAAGATTAAGACCAACAGCCCACTTGATTGTATCTTAACTGATACATCCGGTGGTGGTAATTTTGTAAATTCCTTGTTAGAACGTTATAAAAAATTAAATTCTTATACTTTTGAATACTTAATGACTGTTTATAAAAAAAATCAATCAGAAACTGAATCGGGAAAAATGTATTTTAAAGAACCAAAATTAATGCGAATTGAACAAACGTCGGGCAAACGTAATGGCAGTGTAGCAGTTTTAAGCAATAACAATAAAGTTACGGCTCATCCTGGCGGATTATTTAAAATAGTCAAAGTCACGCTTGATAAATATGACGATGACCTTAAATGTCTTAACGGGTATAATATGGTGGAATCTGATTTTTTATCTTTAGCTTACGCTTTAAAATCTTATATAAATAAAGGCATGAAATGCCTGGTGACTTTAAAGCCCCATTTAATAAATGATTTAAAGACCAATTATTTTATTTTAGACGTCTATAACAATAATGTTTTATATAAACGGGTTTTATTTGACAGCCAAAATTTTTTACCAATTCATTGGCTTGACTATAACAATGGTAAATTATACTGTTATTCAAAATTTTATAATATTAATACTACTGCAACAATAAATGATTCGGTTTTTCAGCCTTAATTTCAGATATGACACCATTAAATTTTACTTTAGCGCTACTTCTTATACTGGGCATTGCCATTTTAATTTCCTTGCCTGTATTTACTAAAGGTCTGACGAGGAGGGGAACTGGTATTGTATATGAAAGTAATTTTTTTATTCAACGCCTGCCCCAAATTATGGCTATTGTTAATATTGGAATTTTAATTATCGCATTTTGGCAATATAATCAGTTAATTATCTTTCCTGCGCCAATAGCCTATTTATTAAGTCTAAATACGCTTTTACAGCCAGATTTAGCTAATTTGATCACGATTATTGGTTTGGTTATATTAATCCATGGCTTAATTTTTATGATTGGCGGATGGTATTCTTTAGGTAATAATTTTTCGACCGATTCGGAAATATTACCTAATCATAAAATCTCGCAAAAAGGTTTGCTTGGAATCGTTATGCATCCAGTTTATTCTGGTATTATTCAGTCGTTATTCGGTGCAGCGCTAATTGCCGTATCTCCACTTTCACTAGTTATTTGCCTCTACCCAGGTGCCTATCTATGGCTACGGCGAGCTAAATATGAAGAAAATTTATTAACCAAAGAATTTGGTGATGAATATATTGCCTATGCCAAATCCTTGAATTGGCATAGAATTATCCCTAATTACGGGCGAAAGTCTTCATGAAATTCACACAATTAACCTTAGCCTTTGGCTTAGCCTTGCTTAGTATTAATGCAGCGTTCAGCCAAGAGGCACCAAGCAATCAGCCGGTAACTTTAACAAAAATTGATAAATTGGAAAATTATACCGGAATCACGTATCTAGCGGAGTTGATTACTGATTTTATTGGTAATAGCTTTATTAGTCATAAAGTGAAGGGGTTTGTTCACTTAACTATAAAATTTTATTCATTAAATCAATTTTTGAAATACAAAATAAAATCACTTAAAATTAAAATTGTTAACAGTCATTATCAAGGTTTGAAAATTAATTATTTTACTGCCCAAACCTTGAATTCGCTGAATGGCAAAATAGTTAATAAAAATTATTTGTCCTTTAACCAGCCTGTCGAATTTAACTTTAAGTTAAAAGTTAGCCAAACAGATGTGGCTACCATGCTTAATAACCAAAAGACAATTTCTAAGCTTAAAGCTTTTAAAATAAAATTACCTGATTTTGGTGAAGTTAATTTATCATTATTAAAACCAACTGTTAGTTTTGACAATGATAAATTAATTATTAAAGCACTTTTAGTTTCTACCGGTGCATCTGTAGATAATGGCTCATTGTTAACGATTACCGGTAGACCTGCTCTTGATGGCAGCTCATTCATTGTGCTGAAAGACTTATCCATAAACTCCTGCGATATCATTGATAGTCCTGATTTTTCTCAAACCATAAGTAAGGTTATTAATCCCATCCTTAATTTATACCGCTATCGTGCCAAAGGCTACAAAATTGAATTAAGTGATTTAAAAATTACTAATCATAAAGTTTTAATAATGGGAAAGGCTTCAATTAAGCTAAAAAATATTAAATTACCCAAACAAATAAGCCTACCTAGATCTTGAATATTAAACAGGTTAATGCCGTTAAAGAGAAATAGCTTTATGTTGAAAAGCCGATTATCCGTAAGAATTTAAAGTTAAATTAACCCAAGCATAATAGCAATGTCTAAATAAACAAACAGATTACATAAGTCAGCTATATTATTTTAGCGAAACATTTACCTACCTATTAAGAATATCTATATATTTTCCGAATTAGTTATTTTATTTGTTATCTTTATTTAAGTACTGTTGTTTGAAAGGATAAACCAATGCCTAGTTTAATAAGTAAAAGCTCAGTAAATCCACTGTTAGAAGGTCTTGATTTGATCAAACATCCCCACCCCTTTATTATGGTTATTTTTGGTGCCCATGGAGATCTTGCCAAGCGTAAATTGATCCCAGCTTTATTGGCTTTATTCATGGAGAATTTACTGCCGCAAAAATTTGCCATTATTGGTTCCTCGCGAACACAACTTAGTAGTTTGGAATTTCAAAAGTTAATGCGTGAAGCTATTGAAAAATTTGCTACTGATTTAAACCCTAGCCCGGCTGAATTAACTAAATTTATTAGCAAATTATCTTATTGCCCAGTTAACATTGATAACAATGCTGACTATCTTAACTTACGTAAAGCTATTCAAGATCTGGAAATAACGTTAAATCTAAAAAACCAAAATGTTTTTTACTTGTCTACACCCCCAAGCCTTTATTCGCCAATAATTAAAAACCTCAATGACGTAGGTTTGGGGGGTAAAGCAAGTTCAGACGCCAACATTTGGCCAAAAATCGTTGTCGAAAAACCATTTGGTCGTGATTTACAGACTTGCAAAGAATTGGACAATCAATTACATGATGTCTTTAATGAAAATCAAATCTATCGAATTGATCATTATCTAGGAAAAGAAACCGTGCAAAACATTATGGTATTACGTTTCGCTAATGCTATCTTTGAACCATTGTGGAATTATCAGCATATCAACAATATTCAGATAACTAACGCAGAAACATTAGGCGTTGAAGGTCGTGGTGTCTATTATGAAGAAGCTGGAGCCATGCGCGATATGGTGCAAAATCATATGTTCCAGCTATTGGGTATGGTAGCAATGGAAGCACCTGGCTCTCTAGATTCTGAAGCTATCCGCGATGAAAAGGCTAAAGTTTTAAGAGCTTTGCGACCACTTGATTTAAACAATCTAGAACAATGTGCTATTAGTGGACAATATGGCGCTGGTTATATCTCAGGGGCTAGTGTGGTTGGCTACCGTGAAGAATCCGGAGTTGACCAAAACTCGCAAACCGAAACTTTTGTAGCTTTAAAGCTATACATTGATAATTGGCGTTGGGCCAATGTCCCTTTTTATGTACGATCCGGCAAACGGCTGGGCAAAGGGATTACTGAAATAGCTATTGAATTTAATCGTGTACCCCATCGAATTTTTAACGATGAAAATTATTTTGGTTTTAATGACAGTATTCTAGCTGCTAACACCTTAGTAATCCAAATTCAACCAGATGAAGGTATTTCTTTAAAATTAATGGTAAAACAGCCAGGTACTACTACCCATTTAAAAGCCTTAAACATGGATTTTAAGTATGGACAGGCTTTTGGTACCAGAACTCCTAGTGCCTATGAAAGGTTGATATTAGATTGTTTACTTGGTGATTCTACATTATTTTCTCGTTCCGACTTTGTAAATTTGTCCTGGGCTTTTTTAGATCCAGTCATTAACTTATGGCATACTAATACTCAGAAAAACTTTCCCAATTATGAAGCTGGTTCATGGGGGCCTGAATCGAGTAATCAACTTCTAGCTAACCAAGGACATAGTTGGAGAAAATTATAATGAAAATGGCTAAAACAACTAATCCACAAATCAATGAGTTTTTACATGGTAAATTCTTGAAATTTGATATCCAGGCCATAAATCAAGAACTTAGACAGTTTTGGATTGAAGCCCAGGATAATAACAACAATAATCAGTTAAGTACAACTAGAGCCTGTTCTAACAACTTGATTATTTTATCCGACGACTTTAAGAATGAAGATAATTTAGCTGATCTTATTGATAATATTATGCTGTATAGCCCTTGTCGAGCTATTCTTGCAATTTGCGCCCCGGCTTGTGACGATAGTTTTGAAGCCTATGCTTCGGCTCGTTGTCATGTGACTGATAGTAATCATAAAAAACAAGTATGTTCGGAACAAATTACCCTGAAACAGGCTTATAGTAATGCTAGCGCTCAAAACTTCCTAAAGCATTCTCTGGAAATGGCTTCGGCAATAGCTAGTCTTATTCTCCAAGATTTACCGGTAATTATGTGGTGGCATAGTAACACGTTTAGCCAACAATACTTTCAGCCATTTGGCTATTTTATTGATACCTTAATTATTGATACGGCAAAAATTTTTAATTCCTCAGCAGAAAACCTCTATGAATTCAAAGACTGTTTAAAACTACCAGTCATTGATTTAACAGCTACAAGATTATTACCCTGGCGCAAATCTATTGCTTATTCATTAGATGCCTTTTTTAAAAGTGATAGTATAAAATTTACCAGTGTAAGAATAATTAATAATAAACCAGCAAAATTTAACTACAGTTATGAAGCTTTATATTTAGCAACCTGGTTTACAACATTATTAAACTTGAAATTTGTCCGAAAAATCGAAGCTACTGACTTGTGTTTAATTTTTGACAGAATTGAACCAGTTAACCAATATATAAATCATGAATTGCCCATTTACTTTTCTTGCGTCCCAAACCCTAAAGCTTGTGACAATAACATTGTTAAAATATCCATATTTTTTGAACACAATAACGATGAGAAAAATATCGAATACGAGGTATCTAACAATGAGATTAAAACAACTTTTGCTAATGAGCAATCATTAAGCAAAATCTGTTTGAATAATAATTTAATTATTCAAGAATTACTTAATTCGAATCATGATCATACTTGCTTAAAAACCTTAAATCAAGTTATTGATCTGTTAAAAGTTTTAATGGAGTCGCATAATGCCTAATGAAATTATTTACACCAATAATTCGGTTTTAATTTTTGATTCTGAAAATGAATTGATTAATAATTTAACCACTAAAATCCTTGGTATTGTAACTGCAGCGCTAGCAAAAAATGGTATCTGTTCTATTGCTTTATCCGGTGGCAGTACCCCAAAGCTGCTTTATAGCAATTTAGTCGCTCATCCTGAGGCCAGGTTAATACCATGGCAAAATGTTTATTTTTTTCTTGGCGATGAAAGATGTGTGAGTAATGATAGTATTGAATCAAATGCTAAGATGATTAATCAGACATTGCTTTCGAACAATTTAATACCAAAGGAAAATTTTTTCACGACAAAATATCAGGATGAAAACCCCGAAAAGGCAGCTAAATTTTACGCAGATCAAATTAAGACATTTTTTAACTTGAGTAATAATGATTTCCCGAAATTTGATCTAGTGTTGTTAGGTCTTGGCCCTGATGGTCATACGGCTTCGTTGTTTCCGGATTCACAAGCTTTACAAGAATCGCACAATTTATTTGTAGCTAATTATATTGAAAAATTTAATGCTACCAGATTGACCCTAACTTATCCAGTTATCAATAACGCTGATTATCAAATTTTTGTGGTAACTGGTAAAAGTAAAACTGACATATTACCTGAAGTTATTTTTAGAGGCAAGGAATTAAAGTATCCAGCTGCAAATGTCTCTAATAACCATAACCAAAATATAATTTGGTATACCGATACATTAGCAGCTGCCAATTTTAAAAGCATAAAGTCAACGGAGGAAATTTAAATGTCTAATTTATCAGATATTGGTTTAATAGGTCTAGGAGTAATGGGTGAAAATTTGGCTCTAAATATCGAAAGAAATGGCTATAAAATATCGATTTTTAATCGTAGTACTGATAAAATTGATGCCTTTGTTAATGGATCTGCCAAAGGTAAAAATGTAGTCGCAACATATGATGATAAATCTTTTGTAGCTTCTTTAGCGCGCCCACGTAAAGTTATTTTATTGGTTAAGGCTGGCAGTCCAGTCGATCAGACTATTGATAATCTTTTGCCTTATCTTGAATCTGGTGATATCATAATTGATGGGGGCAATTCTCATTTTACGGATACCCAAAAACGTGAAAAAGCTCTAAAGGACAAAGGAATTTATTTTATTGGCTCTGGTGTATCCGGCGGTGAAGAAGGAGCTTTGTGGGGGCCTTCGCTTATGCCTGGTGGTGATAAAAAAGCCTACGAGTCACTAAAGCCTATTTGGGAGGCTATTGCAGCCAAAGTCAATGACGGTCCCTGCGTTACTTACTTAGGAAGTGATGGCGCTGGCCATTTCGTTAAAATGGTACATAACGGTATTGAATATGGTGACATGCAACTCATTGCCGAAGTATACGACATTATGCGCAAAGCTTTAAAACTAGAAGCTGACGAAATTGCTAAAATATTTGAACAATGGAATAAAGGTATTTTAGATTCTTATCTAATTGAAATTACTGCTAAAGTATTAAGTGTTAAGGATATTGATACGCACAAAAACCTGGTTGATTTAATCGTTGATAAAGCTGGACAAAAAGGAACCGGCAAATGGACGGGTGAATCAGCTTTGGATCTTGGTATACCAGTTCCGACAATTGATGCTGCACTTACCGCTAGACTATTATCTTCAATGAAAGCTGAAAGAACGATAGCCAGCAAAATCTATAATATAAATACCAAATATTCAGTTGATAATAAGCCTAAATTACTTGAAGCGCTTCATGATGCTTTATATGCAAGCAAGATTTGCAGTTATGCACAAGGTATGTCGTTAATTCATCAAGGTTCACTTCATTATCAATGGAATATTGATCTTGCGCAAACCGCCAGAATCTGGAAAGGCGGCTGTATTATTCGGGCTCAATTATTAGAAAAAATCCGCAATGCTTTTAGTCGTCAAAATGATTTGCCTAATTTAATGCTCGATCCTGATTTTAGCTCATTTTTAACTAAAGCACATGAGAACTGGCGTTATGCTATTAGTGAGGCTATGCTTGCGGGTGTACCAACTCCAGCTTTAGCAGCTAGTCTAGCTTACTTTGACAGTTATCACTGTCAATCCTTGCCCCAAAATCTTACTCAGGCTCAACGCGACTTTTTTGGTGCCCATACCTATGAAAGAATTGACAAACCTGAATTGGGTTTTGTGCATACGCAGTGGAATGAATTTATTAAAACAGAAGTCCATAAATAATTTATATTTCTCAACACTAGCATATATAAATTAACTAAATATTTAAAAGAAAGCTTAGACTTAAAATAAGAACTAAGCTTTCTTTTAGGGATATGGTTAATTACAACATAAATGCTATAAATATATCTTTTACGAGATTAGGCGAAAACGATAAATTGCTTACCGTATTTGCCCGAGAAGTCGGTCTTACTAAACTAGTAGCTAAAGGAGCCGCCAAACCCGGTTCTAAAGTTGCTGGACGCGCTGAATTACTAGTTGTAAACAAATTACAGGTTGCAAAAGGCAAAAGTATTGATATTATTAGCCAGGCGGAAACTATTAATGCCAATATTAAATTACGTAATAATTTAAATATATTAGGCTGTGCTTTATATCATCTTGAATTAACTAAATCTTTTGGCCACCAGTTAGCCCAAGAATCAGCAATATACTATGATTTACTCCTGAGCAGTTTAAATATCTTACTTGATGGCTATCCATTATGGTATACCTTAAAATTTCAAATGATTTTAGCTAAGATGTTAGGCTACGAACCACAATTAAGTAGTTGTGTAGTATGTCAAGCTCGAATTAATGATCATAATCTAGCTTTATTTCATTATGAATTAGGTGGTGTAATTTGTAAGAATTGTCAATTTAACCGTAAAAATTTTCTTAAGGAAAATATTAATGCCTATGAAGTTAAATCCACTTATACTGCATCAAATCTAGTGATGGGTAATTATACCCATATAACACCAATGATTTTAAAACAAATTAACAAGCTCAATGAAGCTAGCCCTGATATTTTGGTTACAACCGAAAATGTTAACGAAATTCAGTTGATTCGAACATATCAGTTATATAAAAATTTTCTTGAATTTAAAATAGGTAAAAAATTTAACGGTTTTGAGGTTTTAGCCTAGAATTATTTAATTTTTTTAAATTTTAGATTAAAATATAACTAATAGATTACTCAAGTTGTAATGGTGTAAAAATGGATAATTCACAAAAATTTAACAATAGCCATATGTTTAAACATATTGACCCAATTTTAGCAAATGCGCTTAATTTAGAATTAATCAGACAACAAAATTCAATTGAATTAATTGCCTCCGAAAATTTTGTAAGTTATGGCGTTCTTGAAGCCCAAGGTTCAATTCTGACCAACAAATATGCTGAAGGTTTACCGAGTAAACGTTATTATGGAGGTTGTGAATATGTTGATATGGTAGAAAAAATTGCCATTGACCGTTTAAAAGCATTGTTTAATGCTCCATACGCTAATGTGCAGCCTCATAGTGGTGCATCGGCTAATTTGGCTGTATACTATGCTGCGCTTGAGCCTAATGACTGTATTTTAGGTATGGCTCTCGATCAAGGTGGTCATTTAACCCATGGCAGCAAAGTTAACATTTCAGGGCACTGGTTTAAGTCACACTTTTATGGTGTAAATCCTCAATCCGGTCTTATTGACTATGACGAAGTTTTAGCTATAGCTAAAACTGTAAAACCGAAAATAATTATTGCTGGCGCTAGTAATTATCCAAGAATCATTGATTTTGAAAAATTTCGCAAAATAGCCGATGAAGTCAATGCTTATCTAATGGCTGATATTGCTCATATTGCTGGTTTGATTATTGCCAAGTTACATCCAAATCCATTTCCCCATGCGCATTTTGTTACTTCGACTACCCACAAAACTTTAAGAGGGCCTCGTGGTGGCGTAGTCATGTGCCAGGAAGAATTTGGGGCTAAAATTGACAAAGCTGTTTTCCCTGGACTGCAAGGTGGTCCACTAATGCATGTAATTGCGGCTAAGGCGCAAGCCTTTTATGAAGCCGGTCAATCAGACTTTATTAATTATCAACAGCAAATTGTAACTAATGCTAAATATTTAGCCAAAACTTTCCTGAGTAATGGGTTTAATATTGTTTCGGGTGGAACCGATAATCATCTAATGACGATTGACTTAAGAAATACGCCGGTTACTGGCAAAATCGCTAGTGAAGCGCTTGAAAGCGTTAATATTACTGTAAATAAAAATGCCGTTCCGAACGATCCGCAAAAGCCATTTATAACTAGTGGTATTAGAGTTGGTACTCCTGCTGTAACGACTAGAGGTATGCAAGAACCTCAAATGAAGCTGATTGCCGAATTGATTGCCAATAAATTATATAATTTAACGGATCAAACCATTCATAACAAGACTTTAGCTTGTGTAAAAGAATTAACAGCTGATTTCCCGATTTATGAAAATTTTTTACTTGAGCGCAAAGCTTCAATTAAGCCCTAAAACTAGATGTAGGAGCCTAAAATTTTGGCAAAAATAATTAAAATTGCGCAAGCAACTCTATTTGTCTCCGGTATGGTAGGAGCCCAGTATTTTTGCCAAAATCATTTTGAAACGATGCAAATCCCCGGGTTCTTCATTGCAATGGCGATAAGTTGGTGGCTTACCCCGGAAATTAGAGCTAGGGCTTTAAAGCTTGGGCTGGTAGATAATCCTGAAGAAGAGCGACGTATTCACAAAACACCAATTCCCCGTTTAGGTGGTGTGGCTATTTATATGAGTATTGTTTTAACCTTAACGCTACTTATAGCTATAGCCGGGAGATTTCCTAAAAATGCTCGTTTTGGTGAGGGTGGGATGCTTGGGATAGCTGCTGGTGGTACCATTATTTTTATTTTAGGCTTATTGGATGATTTAGAATCAATACCGGCTAAGCTAAAATTATTAGTACAAATTATGGCTGGTTGTGTCGCTTATACTCTGGGTGTTAGAATTAAATCAATTCCGATACCAGTACATATGAATTTTGATTTTGGGCCAATTCATATACTTGGCGGTGTTCCTATTGAACTTGGTCAGTTTAGCATGGCCTTATCAGTTATCTGGTTAGTTGGCATCGCTAACGCCGTTAATCTTATTGATGGTATGGATGGTCTGGCTGCAGGCGTATCAGCAATTTCCGCTTTAACTATCTGGTCAGTTACACTAGCTCCAAGTTTGGACAGGCCATATGCGGCTTTAATGTCAGCCATATTAGCTGGTGGGCTCATGGGATTTTTGCGTTGGAATTTTAACCCGGCGCGAATTTTTATGGGTGATTCTGGTGCTTATTTAACTGGTTTTATCCTGGCTGCGGTATCAATTACCGGTGTTATTAAAGGGGCAGCAGCAGCTACTGTAATCGTACCAACATTTATGCTGGTTGGCTTAATTCTATTTTTCCCGATCTTAGATACAACTTTTGCGATATTACGTAGGGTATTAAAAGGTAAATCGATTTTTTCACCTGATGCTGGTCATATTCATCATCGGTTATTAAATACTGGCTTGAATCAAAAATCAGTTGCCTATTTAATTTATTTTGTTTCAAGTTTATGTGGTTTAATTGCCTGTTACTTTGTTGGTCAACAAGAATACTTTTTAAAATTGGCTTGTGGTGTATTGTGTATTGTTTTTTTCTTCGCTGAAGTTTTAAATCGAAATCATCAACGTCAAGATCAAACAAGTCATAATGAACACAATGACCAGTCTAATACTGAGGATTAAGGCTCAATTGTTTAAAAGCTTGATATAGGTGTTGGTTTGAGGAATTTTTTGCCAATCGCAATCATTTATAACTTTAATATAAGGATCAGTTAATACTATAGCTTTTAAACCAGCGGATTTCAATTTTTGATAAATAACAGCTTTTTGCTGACTGGTTAAATTCAAAAAGGCTTTTGCATCGGTAATAATAGCCGTAATCTTTAAATTATCGAGAAATGCAAAATAATAATTTCGTGAAATATTAAATTGAAGATTATTTTTTAAGTATAAATCATCAATCTGTTCAAAACCTAAAAGTCCAATTTGATCAAAATTATTAATATTTAGACTATTTAAATATTTGGCAACAATTTTATCACTCGATGGCGAAAATAAATTATTAAACAGCCAGTCAATATAAATTTGTTTAGTAAAACTCATAAACAATTGTAGTATTGTAATCAAAATTATAATATTAAAATACTTCCGATAATTACTTATTTTTTTTACTTCAATTACGATTAAATATGTTAAAAAAACTAGAATCGATGCATTGGCAGTTAATCTTGATTCAAACGGATACATTATATTAGCACCCAAAAAACACATAATGATTATCATCAATCCTGGAGTTATTAATACTAAATTTTCTTTCAATTTACCCAGGTTAATAATGTTTGCTTTAAAAACCAATTTTGCATATATATATGACAATATGATACTGCCACCAAATAAATTAATTAAATAAAATAAATTTGCAAAATAAACTCTAAAATTATGCTCGGCAAAGATATCTAATTGTGCTCCTTTTGACCAGGCTGTTCGGTCATACCAAATTGGATCAGTCACATTGAGTTTAGAATCAAAAAAATAGACACGGGGCTCATCATTTAGAATTTTAGGTGCATCAGTCAATTCGGGAAATTTGATTTTATCGTAAGGATAGGCATATTTTCCGGTTACACATTGCATAAAAGTTTCTTTGCCAACATCACCAATTGTAATGTGATGATATTTTTCACTAAGTACTATAATATAGGGTAAGGCAATAAGCAAAAATGCGACTGTAGTGATTATGGTATTTAATATTTTACGCGAGTAAATAAAAGCAGCTATGATAAAAAATATTGAAAGGAAGAGAAATATCGTTTTGGTTAAATAACCTAACCCGCAAAATATTCCTAAATATAAAAATGTTTTTAAATCAGTTTTACCGTTTTTTATTTTATATAAAAGAGTTATGTTAAAAACCAAAAATATAAACATTAAATTATCAGGAGTATCAAAATTTACTCCTGATAACGGATAATTGATTAGTATAAACAACAATAAAGCTATTGAGTATAAGTTGTTATTGCCATTAAAATGATCGCTAGCAGGCTGTTTATTAACAGCTAAAATTGTATCTATGAGTTTTTGGTAAGCATTAAATAATATTATTATAATTAAGAAGTTAATTGCTTTTAATACTAAACCGGAATCAAAAATACCAACATTAAAAATTTTAAAAACCAATCCAAGGACAAACGGGTACATTGGGCACCAACAAGAATTAATTAATTCCAAATAATGCCCTTTACCAAATTGGTAAGCTATGTCTAAATATGCAATACCGTCAATGGTATGAATAACGTTTCGATAACAGTATGCCTGAAATCCGTATAAAACAATTATAATTAACCAAAAACTATTTCTTATCATTTTTAGGTTTAACCGAAAATAAATTTAATTCTTTAGTGTAAATATCATTTTCATTAGCTAATTCTTTAAGTGTTTGTTTAATCTCGTCACATTTTTCCTTGGCTCGCTTGGCATCCTGGCAAGCTTTTGTATATTCGTTACGACTGACTACACCCTCGTCAAACAAGGCTGAAAAAGATGTAGCTCTTTCAGCCTTTTCTTGAGAATCCAGAATTTGTTGCTTTAAATTGTCCTGATTATGTTTAAGCTTTAAAGTTATTTCAGCTAGTTTAAGCTTTAGATTCTGTTTAGTTAATGGTGCCGCAAAGCTTGGATAGCTAGTGTTTGGTAGATAGCTTGGCGTTGGTGGCGGTGGTGGAATTAAAATATTGCTATGCTTTACTTCGATACTATTTTTTTTTACAGTTTCATTTTTGATTAAAGCAGCCTTATTTGACTTGGTTTGAGAATTTAAACCATTAGGTTGTAAATTCTTCGGCAGATCTAATTTAGTATTTTTTATCGACCGCTTGACAACAATAGGTTGAATGACAATATTATTTGAATTTAAATTGGGTTTAATTAGCGTATTTTGGGTTGATTTTGCAGTATTTGTTGGTGTCTGAATTTTATTATCATTGGCAAAGCTTGCTACTGTACTAGATCCACAGAGCGCGAGGCTTAAAATTAATATTTTAGTATTCATGTTTACGTACAACTTCTCAATTATTAAATTAATGCTATAAATAGTTTAAGGCATATTGTAGGTATTTTCATGAGTAAGCAACAAAATTTGAAAATTCTCTTTTTAGGAGATATCGTCGGTGCTCCAGGAAGAAGGGTTGTTATTAAGTTTTTAGAATTATATAAAAATTATTTTGATTTAATAATTGCTAATGCCGAAAATTGTGCTCATGGCTTTGGTTTAACAAAAAAAAATCTTGATGAATTAAAAGAAGCTGGAGTTGAAATATTTAGCGGTGGTAATCATACTTTTGACCGAAAAGAAATTTTTGACTTTATTGAAACCGAACCCCATTTGCTACGACCAGCCAATTACCCCATTAATACTCCCGGAAAAGGCTTTACGATTGTTAATGTTAAAGGAAAACAGATAGGAATAATTAATATTTTAGGACGAGTATTTATGGAACCTCTCGACTCGCCATTTCAAGTCATAGATTCAATTCTAGATCAAATTAAAGACCAGTGTGACTTTATTTTAGTTGATATCCATGCTGAGGCTACGGCAGAAAAATTAGCCATGGCTCATTATTTAGATGGTAGGGTAAGTGCTATTGTTGGTAGTCACACCCATGTTCAAACCGCCGATGAGCGAATATTACTAAATGGAACTGGCTATATTTCTGATATGGGTTGTTGTGGGCCATATAATGGGGTTATTGGTATGGCTATTAAAGGTGTTTTATTACGTATGGTTAGGCAATTGCCTTCAAAATTTGAAATTGCTGATGGCCCGGCGCAAATGTGTGGTGTGGAAATTACCTTAGACCCTTATGAACATAAATGCCTTGCTGTCAAGCGGATAAAATTTAACGAAGCAACGATTGAAACGGATATAAATTATTTTGACCAGCTTTATCAAAATGAATCAAACTGACGAATTATATAAATCTGGTATATTAGCCTTTAATCGCAAGGAATATTTTGCGGCGCATGAAATACTTGAATGTTTATATCATACTCAGACTGGTTCGGATCGAGAATTTACCCAAGGGTTGATTCAAATAGCTGTTGCATTCTATCATTTGTCCAAAAATAATTTTCTTGGCGGTAAGAAACTGCTTGTAAAAGGCATAATTAGAATAAAAAACAATCAAGCTAATTTCAGACAGTTTAAATTAGAGAAACTTATTGAATATGTCGAAAATTTAATATTTAACCTCGAGCAAAACCATGAAATTAGTCTTTGCTTTCCAAGTATTGAAATTTTAGAAACTAATGGTTGTTAGATTTTAGGGTACTTGCTATTATCATTTAAATAAAACATAATTTAATCTCATTCTATTTCAGGTAAAAAATTGACGCAGAATTCTTATACTTTAATCTTAATTGTTGATGATGAGGCGAAAAATATTAACCTCATGTCCGAATTATTAAGCCAAGCTGGTTATTCAGTTATGTCTGCCCAAGATGGTTTTAAGGCTGTAGCAGCCTGCAGAGTAAGACTACCCGATTTAATTATCCTGGACATTCAAATGCCTTTAATTAATGGTCTTGAAGTACGAAAAATGCTTAAAAGTGATGATCGAACTGCTAAAATACCGATTATTTTCCTAGATCAAAAAACTAATGTAATGAATTTAACGAATAAGAATCAGTTAAATCATCAGGAAATTCTCTATAAGCCTTTTGATCCAGCTGACTTGCTGGCTCGAATCCAATTTGTCATTGAAAACAAACAATTAAAAGACGAATTGTCGAAGCAAGCCAATAAAGCCTTAATCGTAAACGAATTTGAAGAAAATAATCCAATTAAAAGCGAGCGTTACTTAAAAGAATTTTTATTAATGTCTTTAAAACAGTCAAAAAGGTATAAAGTTGATTTGTCAATTCTTTTAATCGGTCTTGATAATGCTCAACTTATCAGCGACAACTTGAATTCTTCCCAATATCAAGAACTAATAAATGCTGTCGGACAAAAAATATCCCTAGGTTTAAGGGATTCAGATGTCATATCCCTAACGGGTGCTTCAGAATATACCATAGTTTTAACGCATACTAATAAAAATGGTGCCATTGAAGTAGCTGAAAGAATCAGAAACTCAATTATGAAAACAACTTTTTTACTTTCAACCGAACAACTCAAAGTAACGGTAAGTATTGGGCTATGTCAGTATATTAAGGAGATGAATGACAATGTAGATTTACTAATTTCTCATGCCAAAATGGCTCTCACCCAAGGGCTTAAAGCAAATGGCAATATTACATTAATGGCAGAATGATGTTTCGGGGCGTAGCGCAGCTTGGTAGCGCGTCCGTTTCGGGTGCGGAAGGCCGGAGGTTCAAATCCTCTCGCCCCGATAGGTATAAAAAATGATTGGATATTTAAAAGGTAAAATCGAAGATATCGAACTAATTAATAATATTGTAGCCCTGGTTACAGTAGAAACTGCTGGTATTGGATTTGAAATCCTGGCTCCAGCCAAACTATTCAATCATTGGAATCTGTGTAAAGAAGAAACCATAATTTATACTCAGTTGATTTCTCGTGAAACTGAGCAGGTAATTTATGGTTTCAGTAATCGAGATGATAAGGCAATATTTAATAATCTATTAGCATTATCGGGAATCGGACCAAAAATAGCTTTAGCTGTTTTAACAAGTTATGATGCCAATACATTTATTGAGATAATAATAGCTGAAGATCAAAATGCTTTAAGTAAAATCCCTGGTATTGGTAAGAAAAATGCAACCCGTCTTATTTTGGAATTAAAACCAAAATTCGAGCAAAAATATGCTAATGCAATTAATCTGACTGATACCAAGAATGATAAACTCTTTACTGTCTATGATCAAGTTTACGCAGTCCTAAAAGAAATCGGTTATTCAAATGATGAAATCAAGAATTCATTGGCTCTGGCTTATAATTCTAAAATCGCTGATAGTGCTGAAGAACTGGTTAATTTCTGTTTGAGATCTTTAGCAAATTAAAATGAATTTAGCTCACAGTGTTACTGGTAAAGCAAAAAAAATAATTAATTATTTGCTATATGTCACTATAATTCAATTGATATTTATAATACCAGTATTTCTTGTCTTTAAGAGAATTAGTACCAGCCAAATTTACGAGATTATTTACTTCAATTTTGTTTTT
Organism: bacterium; assembly: GCA_021815785.1. Classification (GTDB taxonomy): domain Bacteria; phylum Cyanobacteriota; class Vampirovibrionia; order Obscuribacterales; family JAKAZS01; genus JAKAZS01. The sequence continues at coordinate 2,917 of JAKAZS010000022.1, read as the reverse complement.
GCAATTGTAACTTTTATCAACCATGATTGGCGTTACTATGGGGATAAGTCCCCGGGATTAAAAAAAAAACTTATTTTATTAATCATATTTATTTCTTTTCTCTATTTAACTGAAGTGAATTTATGCGTTAAACTTCAATGGACGAGTATATATTCTCATTGGTTATGTTCCGCTTTTGGTAAAGCACTGCTTTTAATTTGTTTATTAGTTCAACTAAATACTTTTAAAATTAAGCCTCATTTATTCAAACGGCCAATGGTTTCATTTTACCTTGCTATTTGTACCTATTTAACCGGTTATGCTCTAATCCAAAAAGTCTGGTTGCCAATATTGTCAGTGCCAGGTATTCTTGTTTCGTTAAAATGGTATCACAAGAGTGAAAATCGTTCAATGCAGGATTAGCTGGCTCCAACTATAATACCACCAAATAAAACACAAAATATTCCTAGCCAGCGGCGTAATGAGATCTGTTCTTTTAAATAAAACTTTGAGAGCAAACTTATAACAATTAGACCAAAGCTACTTAGCGGATAGGCAATGCTTAAATCTAGGATTTGCATAACATAATTCCAAATAAAAACTTCAGTTAGCATTAAAGATAAACCAAAAAGCAGTACTATTCTTCGCTTGACCGGATCTTTAATCAAAGTAGATTTCTTTAAATTAACCTGACCTATCGTTTCAGTAATGATAGAAAAAATAACGCAAAAAATGCCGGTAAGTTTCTGATTCATAGTTTTGGTATTGCCGTAATAGTACTATGTTTAGTACCAGATATCAACCATACCCCAAAGATTATTATCAGTGTACCCGTGATTCTTTTAAGAGTTATTGCTTCGTGAAAAATAAAATAAGAAAATATATCAACAAATATGTAACTTATAGTCATAATTGGTTCAATAAAGCTTAAATCGGCCAATTTTAAAACTTTAAGCCAATTGGTAAATTGACCGGCTAATATTAATATCAAAAGAAAAATATAAGATAGATCTTTTAGGTTTAACAGTTGAAAAAATGATTTATTAAGTAAAATATTGCAAGCAAGATATTTCCAGTAAATTTCTAGTAAACTTATTAGAAATATACCAAGAGTCAATCTGACTATCAACTTTAAAGGTAATTTTGATTGCATGAATTGTAATTAAATTATTTAAGAATTAAAGCTTTTGATCATTATTATTATTGGTAGTATTCGTATTCGTACCTGCGATACCCGTTAAATTGATTGATGAACCAGAGTTATTGGTCATTGCATTAATGGGAGCATTACTTGGTAAACCAAAAATAGCAGATTTATGTAAATTTGGCAATATTTTATTAAATTTATAATCATGGCCTAGTTGATTACTAGAAATAGTATTTAAATTATGCGTGGTAGACTGTTTAATATTTTGCCAGTTTTTGCTTAAAATAGATGAATATACAGATTTAGAAGCTTTATTAGTATTATCTAATGAAAGGAATTCGGTTTTATTTTGAGGAAACTTGGCTTCAGCAATACGATAGAAGTCGTTAACGATTAATGGCTTATTGACTGGATTTGGATTAAATGTAAAAGCCGGTTGAATTTCATTTTCTGTAGTTGTGTCTGCTGGTTTAAATAATTGAAATTGTCCCCATACTGTACCATAATTAATTAGGTTTTTTAATTTCCATAGCCCTTGAGGATCATCACCAAATAAATAGTTCGCTTCAATTTCTTGTTTATTAAACCTTGGTTTATCCAATTGAGCTGTATCTTGTGGGTCTGGACTATCTGTTTTACGGATTGAATCAGAACCCGTTACATCATTGTTTAAATGATCGGAAAACAATTGTTCATTATAATTGGTATCTTGGAGATTTTTTGCACTCAGTTTATTTTTAAGATTGTCTTGTGAAACAATAATTGAATCTTGGTTCGCCTGATTTTGACTTAATGAATTGGTTGGGTAATTTGAGGAGTTAATAATTTGATCCAAACCATAATTTAATTCACCGCCTAGCAACAAACCTCCACCAACAGCCATAGCTGAATGTTTAAAGGCATTTATCATTCCATGATTTTTCATTAGGCCAATTGTTCTGCTAGAGAAAGTATCAGAAGAATATCCTGGTGTCTCAAAATTAAACCTTATACCATTTGGTGCTATTTCATTAATACTAGTATTTTCAGCAAAATATAAAGCTAATTTCTTTTGTGCTAATGAATTTCCTGAATCTACCATTTTAAAGAGATCGCTTATTGAAGATCTACTAACTAAAGGATCCCCTAAAATATCAGCTACTGTAGAAATTTTATTGACAGCGGTTTTAAATTGATTAATAGCATCAATTAATTCTTGATTAGAACTAGTTAAACTGGACATACTATTGGCCACTGCTTTTAAATTAGCAATGACAATGCTTTGATCGTAGGTGTTATTTTGCTTTAACAAGGCTTCTAGATTCTGACGGGCATTATTTAATTCCTTGCTAATTAATGGATCATCAACTGGAGTAAAAGATTCTTCTGTTCTTAGTCCTTTATTAAGATCTGTCGCAACACCTTGTTCAATACCCGGTAACCCTGAATTTGTAATAACATTAGCCTTGGGCATAGCTGAAGCTGAGGCTGAAGTATTAGTTAAATTGCGGGGGGTTGTGGCTGGGTCGATAGCAGCAGAGGCACTATCTAAAGATACTGGCGGAATATCACTAGTTAAAGGTCTAGCTAACGTTGTGGCTGGGTCGATAGCAGAGGAGCTATCTAAAGATACTGGCGGAATATCGCTAGTTAAAGGTCTAGCTAACGTTGTGGCTGGGTCGATAGCAGCGGATCTATCTAAAGATACTGGCGGGATATCGCTAGTTAAAGGTCTAGCTAACGTTGTGGCTGGGTCGATAGCAGCGGAGCTATCTAAAGATACTGGTGGAATATCACTAGTTAAAGGTCTAG
>JAKAZS010000021.1 GCA_021815785.1 bacterium | reverse complement strand
CTATGGTTTCATTTTCTAAGTATTTGACCGCAGGCTCAATTACTTTATCATCGTTGCCAAGATAGTCGAAATCTAACAAATCAATAACTGCCCAAAATTCAAGATCGCTATATTTAACCGTTTTTTTAGGTTGTGGAGTTTGGCGAGTTTTGGTCGATAGCTCTTGCCTTTCAATGTTTTTAGCCAAATCTAATAATTCCTCGTTACTAAGCAATTCTTCGTCTTCATTAAAAGTAAGGGGAGGACGAAATTTGACTTTACAATTTGGTAAAGCTTTTTTGAGTTTGTCAACATAGTCTGGGCTAAAATGACAATTATATAAATATAGTCGTTTTAGGCTATTCATTTTACTTAGTGAATCATAGCTAGCTTGACTTATATTTGTACCACTTAACCCTAATAACATTAATTCGTTCAGGTCGTTAAGCTTGGCTAGCCCTTCGTCGGTAATAAAAGTGCCATTAAGCCAAAGAATTTTTAATTCTTTAAGTTTATTGATACTTTTTAAAGCTGAATTGTCAATATTAGTATAACTTAAGCCTAAGGCTTCAAGATTGATTAATTTTTCTAAATATGTAATCGCTTCATTATTTATATTTGTAGAAGTCAACTCTAATACCTTAAGCTTATTTAAGTTTTGTAAATGAGCCAAGGTTAAATTGTTTATTTTTGACTGACTTAAATCAATGGTGTTAAATGCATCAGGAGGTAGGTTCTCTAGGTCTTTTAAACTTACGGGAATTTGTTTAAATATTTCCAGTTTTAATTTTTTATTTAGGGGAATTTGAATTAGACCACGCGCTTCATCAAGCCAAGACCATTTAATAGGATTGTTTTCGGGCGATACAATTAAACCTCTGGAGGTGTCGAATAACTCCCATTCTTCTTTTTGATCAATTGAAGCTGTGTAAATTACCCCAATAGATTTGCGGTGGTCAAATTTATATGATTTATAATTTTCATTATTCATAAATATAATTATGCAATGGTATGCTTAAAATTAAAAGTAGTACGATTAGAATATTAAAGGTATAACATATGGATGAAATTGATGCTCAAGGTCGGCAACTGCTAATTGATCGGCCAAGGCTGACTAAAGGAAGATTATCAGTTTATCGGGAGCCATCCGGTAATGATTTGTGGTTCCCTAAATTAAATGTCAGTATTAAAAAATCTGGTAGTGATCATACTTTATGGTCATGGACTACTCATACTAATCCTATTAGTGAAGACGAACCCCCGCCATATGGTGAAGAAGTGGTCTTGGAAAAATATTTTGAATTAAATCCTAGTGTTAAATCACCAAGGGGTATTGAAGTGGTATTTAATCTTGATCGAGGCCTTTACAACAGTTCGAAAATTAATCAATTTTCGGCAGCGCTTTATTTGTTTGCAAATTCTTTTGATGATCGTGGTGTTCAAATTGGTGTATTAGATTTCACCAATGGTATAAGTGCACAAATGATGCCGATTTATTTTCGGGTTGATTTCCCCTGGTAAAAAATACCTAAAGCTAAAATTTTGCGCCCGGTGCGACTCGAACGCACGACCAATCGGTTAAAAGCCGAGTGCTCTACCGGCTGAGCTACGGGCGCTCTCTAATAGCCTTAAGGAACAGTATCTAAGACTACCAAGAGCTTTTGTCTATGTCAAGTAAATGTGGTCAAATTGTTCTTCGCTTGAGAACTCGTTTCGGTTTGAAAGCTCAAACTGGCTTAAGTTTTTGGCTTTTCAAATATTTATTACAAATTTTAGGTCAGGTATAAATTAAATAATTTTTAAACTTGTTATTCGAAAACTAAGCCATTAAAAGTATTCATGGCTAGTTCGATATTGTCATTTAGCCACATGTCAACACCTGTTAAAGACTCAGCAATAACTTGGAGAATTATCGTAAGTTCGGTTGCATTTGGTTTATCGAGTACATATTGAGCCCGTTTGCTTCCACCAGGATCTGGACCAATGCCAATTCTTAAGCGGGTAAAGTCTTTGCCTAAACATTCGATAATTGATTCAACACCATGTTGCCCACCAGCTCCACCATTTTTGCTAAAACGCATTTTACCAACTGGTAAAGCAACGTCATCATGAATAATTAAAATTTCGGTGCTAGCAATATGATACCAATTAGCGATAGCTAATGCACTCGAGCCCGAATTATTCATAAAAGTTGTTGGTTTGGCCAAGATAAAACCTGGTGGGGTATGGATTTTAACTATTTCACTAAATAGTTGTTTGTTGGCTTTTAGTTCAATATTGTATTTGGTAAGTAATTTGTCAATGACCCAAAAACCAACATTATGTCTTGTTGATGCATAATTAGCTCCAGGATTGCCAAGACCAATAATTGCTTTCATTAATTCATCCAACCATAAATAATAGTTATATTATTTGTGTAATCTAATAAAATATATAAATTTATATTCTTTTATTATTAGAAATTTAGCTTTAAAAGTTTTAAAATAATACAATCATTCCAACTTTTCTTAAAAAAATTAATAATCATGAATAATCCAAATAATTACCCTTATTTACCTAATACTGATGAAGACAGGCTTGAAATGCTCACGAAAATTGGGGTCGCCTCTTTTGAAGAGCTATTAAGTCATATCCCGCAAACTTTACGGTCGGGAAATTTGAAATTAAACCCTGGTTTATCTGAAATGGAATTAAAAGCTACAATTCAGACTTTGGCCGAAAAAAACGTTCCTGTGAGTTGTCAAGCCAGCTTTTTAGGTGGCGGAAGTTATTATCGCTATATTCCGGCGGTGGTATCCAATTTAAGTTCGCGCTCGGAGTTTTTAACCGCCTATACACCTTATCAGCCTGAAGTAAGCCAAGGTAGTTTACAGGCTATATATGAGTTTCAAACGGCTATTTGTCGCTTAACGGGGATGGAAGTTGCTAATGCTTCAATGTATGATGGACCTACTGCTTGCGCTGAAGCTTGTATGATGGCTTATCGGATTATTAAAAAAAATAAAATAGTTTTTAGCCAAAGCTTAAACCCTGAATATAAAAACGTTATTAAAACCTATGTTCAGGCCTGTAATCTTGAATATGTTGAATTGGGTAATACAATTCCGGTTTTAACTGATTTGCCAACTAAAGTTCTCGAAAATGCTAGTTGTCTAGTTATCCAAAGTCCTAATTATCTTGGCTGTTTAGAAGATTTAACGTTAATCAAGAAAATTCAGGATAACTATGGTTGTTTAGTTATTGTTGTATGTGATCCGGTAACGCTAGCGGTGCTTGAACCGCCAGGTAGTTTTGGTGCGGACATTGTCGTTGGCGATGGCGAGACTTGTGGAAATGGTTTGAGTTTTGGAGGGCCTTCAGCCGGATTTATGGCCACTAAGCAAATTTATGTGCGTCAATTACCCGGGCGTATTGTTGGCGAAACACAGGATAAGCTTGGTAATAGAGCTTTTACCCTGACTTTGCAAACGCGGGAACAACACATTCGTCGAGCTTCAGCTAATTCGAATATATGTACAAATCAAGCATTAAATGCTTTGACAATGTTAATTTACTTAACTGCGCTAGGTCCTAATGGTCTAAAAGACCTAAACAATCTAAGTTTTCAAAGAGCTAAGTATCTGGCTACTGGTTTAAATGAAATTACTGGGGTTGAATTGTATTTTAAAGAGCCATTTGTTAATGAATTCGTTATTAAGACCACTAAAGATGCTGATGAAGTCTTAAAGCTATTGCTTGAGCATAATATTTTAGGTGGCATTGCCCTTGAGCACACATACCCTCAATTAAAGAATTGTATTATGATTGCTGTTACGGAAATGAATCCTAAAGAACAGTTAGATAAATATATCAATGCTTTAGCCCAAATCATAAATTTTCAACCTAATAAAAAATTAGCTAAAACTTCAAATTGATTTTTTACTTAAACATCTTTTATATCAATAATTTAAGGAAAATAAATGAATAATAAAATCGATTCATCAACATCTGAAACTAAAAATAATCCTGATACAGGTATGAATCAGTCACCTAAAACTCCTAACGATTGGGTTAAGTACTTTATACAGTATGTTAAGGATAATTTTAAAGGTTTTGTGCGCGAAACGGTAGAATTAGTTGTGGTAACCTTGTTACTGTTAATTGTGATTCGTTGGGCTTTAGCTGAAGCACGTTACATTCCATCGGGATCAATGGAACCTACCTTACAAGTTGGCGATAGACTTTTGATTGAAAAAGTTTCCTTGCGGCTAGGACGCGCTCCCAGGCGCGGTGACATTATGGTTTTTTATCCGCCGGCTGCGGTTTTAGGGGGTAAAGATTTAAGTTATGATCCGTTAAGCGTTCTGGGTAGGCTTACCGGGCTGCCAATGTTACATTATGAAAATGCTTTTATTAAAAGAGTAATTGGTCTTCCGGGTGATCATATTAGAATTAAGGCAGGAGTTGGTGTTTTTATTAACGGTGAATTACTTGACGAATCAAGCTATATCAAAGCTGCTCCAGATTATGATTTAAATGTTTTAGGTGATATTGGTGGTATACTTGGCGATTCAATGCGCGAATATTATCGTCCTTTTGGCGATCCTGAGCATGCTAATGAGCCAGTTATTGTGCCACCAGGCCATTTGTTTATGATGGGTGATAACCGGAATAATTCTCTGGATAGTCATATATGGGGATTTTTAGATCAAAACCGACTTATTGGCCGGTCCTGTTTATTGTTTTGGCGCATATTTGAACCACCTTCATATAAAAAAGAAATCCAATAGTTTGTTTTTTTTGCAATTGCGATTGTAAAATTACAATTTAAGATTTATCTAAAATCTTCAACAGTAGTTTTAACAAGTTGTTTTGTTGTTGTGGATGTCATAGTAAAATTTCAGGTTTTCTGAATAATTAACAATTAGCATGATTTGCCTAGATATTTTAAACTGTTGATTTAAATAATTTTGGTATTGTGTTGAATCGATTTTTCATTGTTTTAAACTTTCTTTTACAAAGTTATTGTAGTAAATAATTATGAATGTAAAGTACTTTTATTTAAAACAAAATATATAGTTAAACTCCGCTAATTGTAAAAATGCTTAAAAAAATATTTTTTGATTATTCCTGGCTGTTTTGTAAATAAAGTTGTTAATAATAACTTTACTTCGTATGTCGTTAAGAGTAGTTTCATACTTACAATTTTTATTCAATATTTTTTTGAGTATCCTTTTATTGCACAGTTTATAGAATTTTTCGGCTTTATATTTTTCGGTACTTGTACTGTAGTTGAGATTTGCCTTTTATACTTAAGCCTTATAAGGAGAAAATAGTAACCGATGCAGAGCTTTTAATCTGTCCTTCGGGTTTGAAAAATGGAAAAAACTTCCTTCAACAATCTTAAGGAGATTTTATGCTACAAATGATCCAATCCCATTTTATATATTTTGCTATTGTCATTTCCTTGTGTGCAACTTTAGCTGGTTTTCTAGGGTCATTAACTGGTCTTGGTGGTGGTGTAGTGATTGTGCCCATGCTCGTACTAATGTTTGGTGTCGATATTCGCTACGCTGCTGGTGCTTCACTTATTTCGGTTATTGCTACATCCTCAGCGGCTGCATCAACTTATGTCAAACAACGGATAAGTAATTTCCGTATTGGTATGTTTTTACAGGTAGCGGCAACAATAGGGGCTTTAGTTGGAGCTATCTTAGCTGGAATTATTCAGGCTAATGTCATATCTATAATTTTTGGGGTGGTTTTAGTTTTAAATTCTATTCTGTCTCGTAAATATAAAGAGGGTGACGGAAATAAACCAGTTGATAAACTGGCTTCGTTTTTTAGCCTTAATGGTTCGTATCCGACCTCTACTGGTAAACAATCTTATAACGTTTATAATTTGCCGGGTGGATTTGCGCTAATGTTTCTAGCGGGAACTTTGTCTGGACTTTTGGGCATTGGCTCAGGGGCTCTTAAGGTTTTGGCGATGGATGGTGTTATGCGCATTCCCTTTAAGGTCTCGACAGCGACCAGTAACTTTATGATTGGTGTAACTGCAGCGGCTTCAGCTGGAGTTTATCTAGTCAGTGGTTATGTTGATCCGCTGTTGTGCCTGCCGGTAATGTTTGGGGTAATTGTTGGCTCAAAACTGGGAGCTAAGCTTCTCGTAACGGCTAATCCTAAATATATTCGCATGGTCTTTATTGTCATAGTAGCTCTAGTTGGAGTGCAAATGATTTATAAAGGCATTTTCGGTAACATTTAAAGGAGATTATAATATGCAAGCAAATAAATTCAATGATGAAAAAATCGAGAATGCCGTAGCGCTAATTCTCCAATACGGTGTTATTTTGGCTGCATTTGTGGTTGCAATTGGGTTTGGACTGTTTCTTATTCGGCATGGTTTAAACTATGCTACACCTGATTATCTTCATTTTCATGGTGAACCGGAAAAGCTAACAACCTTTTCTGGAATTTATCAAAGTTTGATTTCCGGCAGTCCAATTGCCATAATTGAATTTGGTCTAATGATTTTAGTGGCAACACCAATAATTAGGGTGGCCTATTCTGTTTGGGGCTATAGCAAGCAAAAGGATCGAATTTATACAATAATTAGTCTTATCGTTCTTGGTGTTCTTTTAATTAGTATTTTTCGAGCTGTATAACCCTGGTATTAGAGCTGAAATTTAAACTCTACTAGATTAATCACAAATTTCTTGTCGATAGGAGATACGAATATGAACAACTATGTTAAATCAAGCACGCTCAATGTAACCATTGTATTGATAATGTTAATGGCTAGTATTGTAGACATTTTTAATCATGGGCAGGGTCTGATTATTTTACTTGGAGCTATTGCTTGTATGGGTTTACTTGTTTTGTTGTCGATGCCGCTTAGATCAATTAGCAATTTATGCGTAGCAGCAATTATTGCCGTAAGTTTATTCGCTGACGTGCATTTTCATTGTCAGGGTTTGCTTTTGGTCTTATTTGCCGTGCCAGCTAGTGCATTGGTAATTTACCTGGAAGATATCTTAAACCGCAGCCATACTAAGGCGTAAGCCTTAAGAGTTATCATTGACGATATTATTATCGTCAATGATGTTAGCTAAATAATAGTATCTAAGACTATTTCAAGTTTTGGATAGTCCAACGTGAATAATTTTTAGCTAGTCAATTTATTCATTTTCAACCTTAAACAAGGAGATAATACCCATGGCAGAATCTAAGCTGAAGCAATTCCTTTTCAAGATCAAAGCATTTTTACATGATGGTTTGGCTGATGAGATCCTTTTTTCTACCCGGTGGCTTTTGTTCCCAATTAATATTGGATTAGCTATTGCCTTACTAATTTATGTGTTTAAATTTTTGGGCGATGTTATAACCCTTATTGTTTTGTCTCCACATTTATCAGGTAATCACCTCTTAGCTGATACGGTTGGCTTGTTGGATAAAGCTATGGTGGCATCACTTTTGGTTTTAGTTATTATCGGTGGGCATCAGATTTATGTGCGCAAGTTTCATGTAAATGCTCGCAAAGATTCACCCCAGTGGCTTGACCATATTGATACGATTTCAATGAAAGTCAAAGTTGGGCTTGCCTTTACTGGAGTATCTAGTGTTCAGTTGCTAGAGGACTTTATCAGTTCTAAGCATATCCCTGAGTCAGTTTTATACAAGCATTATGAAATTCATGCAATCTTTTTGTTGTCAACGCTTATTATAGCTTTTGTCTGGAGGATTATGCATCCTAAAGAAGGTTAAAATGTCGGTTTAAGCCTTAGCTTTGGTCGCTGATAGTTTGTTTACTATCAGCGACTGTTATTATGATTTTTTTGTTGCATTTTACTATATCCTATAGTTAAATTGGTTAATATAAGAAAATTTTTGTTAAAGTTGAAATATTAACGAACATTTAAGCTGGGTAAATTAGATCATAGTTTAACTGGTCTAAATCTGTATAATCCTTTAATTAAGCCAGGGAATTTGCTTGCATTGAAATTTTAATTCGTCTTGAAATTTAGGGTGGCTAATGTTAATTAGGGCTTTCATCCTTTCTTTTACTGATTTACCAAATAAATGTGCAATACCATATTCGGTTACGACATAATGGACATCAGCTCTAGTAGTTACAACACCACTACCTTCAATGAGTTTAGCCGTTATTCTAGATACCGTATCATTTTTAGCCGTTGAGGGCATGGCAATAATAGCTTTGCCATTTGGGCAATGACTGGCACCGCGAATAAAATCAACCTGTCCGCCAAAGCCGCTATAAAGATAACTGCCAATTGAATCGGCTGCTACTTGACCGGTTATGTCAACCTGTAGCGCTGAATTAATGGAAATCATTTTGTAATTTTGCGATATTATAAAGGGGTCATTAATAAAATCACTGGTTTGAAATTCAAAATTAGGGTTGTTGTTAATGAAATCATATAATCTTCGCGTACCAATAACAAAACTTACGGCAATTTTTCCGGGTAGGATGGTTTTAAAGGCATTATTGATCACCCCATTATTTACTAATTCAATTATCCCATCAGAAACCATTTCGGAGTGAACACCAAGATTTTTTTTGTTGTTTAAATATTTTAAAACAGCATTAGGTATAGTACCAATGCCTAATTGAATTGTTGAGTCGTTGTCAACTAAACTGGCTACATAATTACCAATTTGATCTTCAACTTTAGATATTGGTTTAATGATTAGCTCGGGTATAGGTCGATTCGTTTCGACTAAATAATCAATACGACTTATATGAATGAAGGATCGTCCAAGGGTTCTGGGCATTTGTTGATTTACTTCAGCAATAACTAGCTTGGCATTTTTACGTGCTGCTATGGTGCAATCTACTGATACTCCATAACTCATATAGCCGTGTTCATCCGGAGGGCTTACGTGAATTAGGCAAACATCTATTGGGATAATTTTATTATTAAATAATTTTGGTATTTCACTTAAAAACACAGGGATATATTCAGCTTGACCATTGTTTACAGCCTGTCTTACATTTTGACCAATAAAAAAAGTTTTGACTTTAAAATTATTTTTAAACATTGCTTTAACGTAATCAGCCTTGCCAAGTGTAAGCAGATGAAGGATATTTAGGTTTTCAAAATGACTGGCATTATTAATTAAGCCTTCAATAAAAATTTCAGGCGCAGCAGCGTTTGATTGAATATATACATGATCATCTTTCTTGATTAAGCTAATTGCCTTGTCAAGATTCACGGTTTTTGTTTTGTAGGCGTTACGCCAATGTAGAGACTCTAGGGTTGAAGTATTGTCCATATTTTCGGACATCCGGTTGTTAAATTTTCACAATAATATTTAAAAATCATAGCACAAAATTTTAAATTTATACATATATTAATTGGCGAATCATGGTAAAAACAAGCGTAAGTGTGCAATTTGTGTTGCTTTAGGAAAATCTTGTGCAACTTTTAAACACCAGTAAAATTAGGTTGACGTTTTTCTTTAAAGGCAGTTATTCCTTCAATATAATCTTTGCTAAAATAAACTTTACGGCGCATCCCTTGAATCATTTCAAAGGCTTCAGGGCTTATGGTATAGGCATTAGATAAGATGCGAAATTGTTCTTTGATAACTGCAATGCTTAATTTTGAATGCTTGGTTATCGAATTGGCCATTTCCCAGGTAAAAGACAGTAACTTGTCATCAGGGACGATATGATTAAGAATACCAACATTTAAAGCACGGTTGGCATCAATAGGGTTAGCGGTAAAAAACATTTCCTTGGCTACATTAATACCAACTCTGTTTATAAAATGGAGAATGCCTGTAGCATTATAGGGTAATCCTAATTTTACTGGAGTAATTGCAAAAGAACAATTTGGTGTGCCGATTAGAATATCACAAGTAATAGCTAAATCACAAGCTCCGCCCCAGACGGTACCATCAATCATGGCAATTACTGGTCCTGGAAAACACTGAATAGTTCTTAAGGTTTCTTCTAAGGGGTCAAAATAGCTTAACGGGTCTTTGTCTAAGGGTAATTCATTAATATCGTGTCCAGCTGACCAGACTTTTCCGGCTGATTCAGCTTTAATTATTACTACGGTTACGTTATTATTTTGAAATTCATTTAATAACCTTGTAATATCGCTTAGGATTTTTATACTCAGGGCATTTCGGCTAGTTTTATTAGCTATGGTGATAATACCAATTTTATCATCTATACGGCCAACAGCCTGACCCTTACTAAGCAGTTTCATTTTAAGTTTTTAATTAACGGCCAAAGCCAGGATGACTGTAATTTATTGAATTTTGCTTCTAATTCAGCTAATTTTGGTTGCGTTGCGGCCTTGTAACCTGATAATTTTTCTTTTTCAGCTTTAAGTAAATCGTTTTCTTTAATTAGTTCAATAGTCCGATTGTCAATAAGTGGAATGGATAAAGTGGCCTCAAGTTGAGCCTTTAAATTAGTTATATTGGCTTCAAGATAACCAATTTTGTACATTGCATTATGTAATTTTTCGTTGGTAAATTCCATATTACCAATTAACCTAGTTAAATTCTGATTGGTAATATTTTCCCGATTCCATAAAGTAAGTTCAGTGTTATCTGAAACTAATTCACTGTCAGTTATATTTTCGAGATTGGCTTGGCTTTGTTCGTCTTGACAAGCGCTTTGACTGGTTAAATAATCATTGTTGTCAGGTATTCCGATAAAGTCATCGGCCGTAAGTGAATCAATGACTGATGATTTGGTTCTGTGATGATTCGCCGTTTTTAAAGTCTTAACACAGTCAGCATCAATTAATAATTGACCATTTCTGTCTTGGTAGGAACAAATTTGACCAGATATAATTAAATTGTTAATTTCATCCAGTGTAGAATTTAAATACTGGGCAGTTTCAGCTAGAGAAATACTGTTTTTTAAGGTTTTTTGGGTCATTATTGCCTCGTTTGGTTAAAAAAAATGATTAGACTCCGGTTGATATTATATGATAAAAGTGTAAATTTTCATACAAAAAAATAAGATAATTTCAAAAGTTAGTTATTTTTTGTGCAGATAAGCTTAAAATAATAACGGTATCAAAATTCGTTATTTTAAAATTTGAGGTAAATAATGTCTTCAACCCACTCTGATAATGCTAAGAATAATTATTTTGGTCTTGAACCCAAAGATGCTTCGCCAGAAAATTCTAAAGTAGTGATTATTCCAGTTCCCTATGAAGCAACTACAAGTTATGGTCAAGGAACAAAACTTGGTCCGCAAGCTATTCTTGATGCGTCGCAGCAAGTAGAATTGTTTGATGATGAATTGTGGGTAGAGCCTTGTAAGGTGGGAATTTATACTCATGAGCCAGTAAAAATCAAACCGGTTATCCAGAAATGTTCAATGCCATTTCAGGAACTTTTTGATGTGGTAAATCCAATTGTGGAATTTGGTAAATTTCCTATAATTCTTGGTGGTGAACATTCTTTATCGTTGGGATCGGTTCGGGCTTGCATTGAAAAATATCCGGATTTGTCAATCCTGCAAATTGATGCGCATGCAGATTTAAGACAGTCTTATGAAGATATATATTATAGCCATGCCTGTATTGCCTATCATTTGTATGATACTTTACCTAAGCCACATATCACTCAAGTGGGTATTCGTAATATTTCCTTTGATGAGGCTCAATGGCTGGAATCGGCCAAACCTAATATAAAAACATATTGGGCGCGAAATCAGCATAAGTGGAATACTCATGAAATGCTTGAAGGTTTATCCAAAAATGTTTATTTGACTATAGACATTGATGGGTTGGATAGTTCAATTATGCCATGCACTGGAACGCCAGAGCCTGGTGGAATGTTATGGTATCAACTGATGGATATCCTGAAATTATTATTTGCGCATAAAAATGTTATTGCGGCTGATATTGTTGAATTTGCACCACTGCCTAAATTTCACGCCCCTGATTTTTTAGTGGCTAAATTGCTTTATAAAATTATTGGGTATAAATTTGCCTCGATTCTTGATGTAAAACGTCGTTATTAATAATAACTAATTTGGCAAAGCCTTAGTGAATAATGCGGTTTTACTTATACCTTTATTGTACCTGTTAGATTTTAGATGAGTGAAATAAATGATAAATAATCTTAGTAAAGACAGTTGTTATAATTATATGAATAAGGCTTTAAACCTGGCTAAGCTATCGGGAAAGGATATTCCGGTTGGAGCACTTATTATATGTAATAATGAAATTATTGGCTGTGGCTATAATCAACGTGAAAATCAGAATGACGCAACAGCTCATGCTGAGATCGTTGCTATCAGGCAAGCCTGTGAATATATGCAAAGCTGGCGTTTAACTAATAGTGTAATTTTTTCAACACTAGAACCTTGTCCGATGTGTACCGAAGCAATTATTCAAGCCCGAATTGGTAAAATTTATTTTGGTGCCTATGATTACACTCTTGAAGTATTAAATCTTACTAAAAATTTGTTTAATTCACGTAGAGGTTACCCTATTCCTGAAGTAATTGGTGGCATACTGGAAGAAGAGTGCAGCCAGTTATTGCTTGAATATTTTAAAAATGAAGTTAGAGTTTAATTTAAACTTATTTTCTATACTTTTTATAGCTATAATACTAGCTAATAATTATTTTGCATATGCTTTAACTAATCAGGCTTATACCTCTAATCAGATGAGTTCGCTTCATTTTGATCGAGCTATAGCTTTTTGTGCATGGAATATAATTAAGCAGAGCCGTAATTTAAATACTGCAACCACGCAAACGGCAGAACAAGCTTTGTTTAATGAACTTAAAGCCGTAAGCTTAGCCTTAATTAAAGATGAAAATTATCAAGCTAGTATTTCTACTTTAAATTTGGCTTATTTATTAAATAAGCAGGATAAGGCAGTTGTTTTTTTGTTGGCCAGATCTTATATTAGGATTAATCAACCTGGTTGTGCAGAAAATATCTTAAAGCAAATGGATGATATTAATGATAAAAGAATTATTGAGTCGATGCTTTTATATTATAAAAGTGATTTTCCTCAGGCTTTAACTGCTCTGGTAGATCTTGGTAATGATTTAAATAAAGAAAATGCGCAGATTTATTATGAATTAAAAAGTGAAATATGTTTAAAACTTGGCCTGTTAAGCGATGCGCAAGCAGCACTGGTATTATCCGCTAAAAATTGCTCGGATAATTATGCGACAATTACCACAATTGTTAAGTCTCATTTTCTAGCTAAAATAACTCCAAACGATATTGCTAATTTATTAACTATTGGTAAATTATATCCTTATGATACTATTTGGCATTCATTATTGGCTAAATGTTACCGGGTAACTAATAACGATAACAGTGCGCTAAGACAGTATAAAGCAGCTTTTAACTGTCGAAGAATGTATGTTAGTCTTTATAAAGATTATGCTTTATACTGTCTTAGTCAAAAAAAATATCAGGATGCTTTGATTGCTGTTAATAATCTTTTAGATTGTTATCCGTATTCTTATAAATTTAAAATTATTAAGGCTGACATATATTTAGGTTTAAAGCGTGACAACCAAGCTATTTTGCTTTTAGAGGATGCTATTAAAGCCAATCCTTGTTATGCAGAAGCCTATCTTAAACTAGCTAATTTTTATAAATCGCAGCATAATTTTAATACAGCTATCGAATATTTAACTAGTCTTAATGCTAATTGTCCAAATTATGCTCAAGGGTATTTTGATTTGGCGCAAATTTATGAATTATATAAAAATATGCAATTGTCTAATAAAAATTATCAAATATTTATTACTTTAAATAGTGATTATATTAAGCGCCTGAATATTTTCGTTAAACATGAAATTAGCATAGCCTATGCTAGCTTGGGAATTTCTTATTATTTTTGTAAGCAGAAAAATAAATTAATTGAATCAGCCTATAATTTTAATCAATTTAAATATGTCCCTCAAGAAAACTTTTTGTTTTCGCAAATTCGACCACCTAAAATTAAGGTGTCATATGATCAATTATTGCATAATGAAGAATTGCAGAAAATCCTGATTGCTGATATGTTGGTGGAAAAAAGTTATTATAATCAGGCTGAAAGTGAATATAAAGCAGCTGAAAAAATTAGCCCTAATAATCAAAATTTAGCCAATTACCTTAATTATATTTATAGTTTAAAACAAGATTATTTAAATTCAATGATTCAGTCATATAAAACTACCAAACGAATGAGTGATAATGTAATTGAAGGAATTGCCAAACAAGGCTTTGGTTTTTTTAAGACCAAAGTATCAGACATTCATCCTTAACATTGGTTAATAATTCTTTTTTAAATTTTCAAAAGAAAAATTTAAATTTGTTTATATCAGCGGGCGTTGTCAAGAAGATTAAGTCTAGGTCTATTAATCTTACTTCCTGTCTAGCTCTAAAGACAAATTATAGTTGTCATAAACATATTGCATTTAAGTTTAAGTATAAATTCCTCTTGAAACAATAATTTAAATTAATGAAATTCATTGTCAAATACTCTAAAATCAATTAAATACTAGCAGTTAATTGATTTATTTAGTTTTACACAATTTACATTCTTACCCAGAAGTAACTAGTTATCAGAATGACAAGTATAAAAACAAAATCTCTAAATATCATTGGTTATCCAATTCATTCCCTTGAAAATAATTTAATGGGAATGTTTAAACACATTGGCCAGGTTTTAATTATTTACTATTATACTTTAAAGTTTATCTTTCAAGGAAAAATAGATTACAAGGAAACTTTTAAGCAATCTTATATGATTGGCGTTAAATCTTTTTTTGTAGTTAGTATTACGGCTTTATTTACAGGTTTTGCTATGTCATTGCAAATCTCGCGTGAACTGGTACTGTTTGGTGCTGATACTGCAATTGGTGGCGTAGTTTCACTGGCACTTATTCGTGAAATCGGACCAATAACCGCTGGGGTTATGGTAGCAGGACGAGTAGGTTCATCCATAGCTGCAGAGCTTACAACAATGATGATAACTGAGCAAATTGATGCTTTAAAAGTTATGAAAATTAATCCTGTCGAATACCTGGTTGTTCCACGATATATGGCGGGTATTTTAATGATGCCAATTTTGTCTATTTATGCAATGGCAGTTGGTTTAATTGCCGGAATAATTGTTGCTCAAGTGGCTGCTAATGTTCAACCCGCTACATTTTTAGATTCAGTACAACAGACAATTCTAGATCGTGATTTTGAAGTTCATTTTTTAAAATCATTTATTAATGCTACAATTATTATTATTTTTTCTTGTAATATTGGTTTGCATACTCGCGGTGGAGCTGAAGATGTAGGAATCGCAACAACCAGGGCGGTTGTGTGGTCCATGACTGGAATTTTTATCGCTAATTATATAGTTACGGCTTTAACTTTTATCCCCAGGTGATGACTATGAATGAAGTTAATAAAAATAACCTAATGCTTGAGGTTAAAAATCTTAAAAAAAGTTTTGGTAATCGTGAAATTTTAAAAGGAATTAGTTTTTCGATTAAAGCTGGTGAAACCGTAGGGATAATTGGACCATCCGGATGTGGTAAATCCACAATTCTAAAATTGCTCTGTAATTTAATTGAACCTGATGGAGGGGAAATTATCAAATATTCTAATGATATTAGTTTGGTGTTTCAAGGATCGGCATTGTTAAATTCTCTTACAGTCAAAGAAAATTTAGCTTTAGCTTTGCGCAATAAACACTTGTCTCAAAGAGAAGAATCTGAGATAATTGCTGAAAAATTAAAATTAGTTGGTTTAAGTAATTTTGCTAATAGTTATCCAGCTCAATTATCTGGTGGTCAGCAAAAGCGAACAAGTTTTGCTCGAGCAATTGTGATTGATCCCAAAATTATTTTTTATGATGAACCCACAACTGGGTTAGATCCAATTCTTTCAACTATAATTGAGGATTATATCATAACTTTATCGGATCAGTTAAGAGCTGCAGCAATTGTTGTAACTCATCAGTTGTCTACTTGGACAAGAACTACTGACCGGCTGATTTTGCTTCATGCTGGTGAAATTAAATGGCAGGGTAAACCTCAAGAAGCTCTTGAAACCAACGATCCTTATATGAGGCAATTTGCTTTAAGTTCACGCGATGGTCCAATACTGGTTGGTTAATTGATTGATTGAAGAAGAAGTATTAACAGTAATAATGAGGTAAATAGGTAGTAATTTATGAAAACCAATATTGAAATCAGAGTCGGTTTATTTGCTGTGATTGCCATTTTACTACTTATTTGGGGCTGGTTTTGGCTTAAAAGTTTTTCTTTATTTCATGCCCCTCAACGTTTTATTGTTGAATTTCATGATGTGGAAGGCTTGCATAAGGCAGCTCCAGTTAATATTAATGGCGTAAGGGTTGGCGATGTTGAGCAAATTGAGTTAAAAGGACGTGGAAAGGTATTGGTATCTTTAAGAATCACTAATGAAGGAATTACTATACCTCAAGGATCGGCAATTACGATTCAAACGCTTGGTTTGGTTGGAGCAAAATATGTAGAAATTACTTTGCCGGAAAGTAAGAACCAGCCAGCTGCTGATATTGAACCTAATACTATTGTTCAAGGGCAGGATCCGGTACGTGCTGAACTTATTTTTAATCAAATTGCTACTGAATTAGGTAGTTTTACGAATATATTTGCCTCTCAAGATAATAAAAATCATTTAGTTGGTACTTTAAAAAATAGTGGTGAAGCAATAAGAAACATTAATGAATTGACGAAAAAGTTTAATAATGATTTTAAGCATTTTGACAATACAATTAATTCAATAAATTCGACCGTGCTAAAGTATAATTCTTTAGCTAGCGATTTGCATAATACTGCTAATAAGGCTGGGCAGTTTTTTGATAATGGTACCAGTACGCTTAAAAGTGTTCATAAACTTTCGGATAACCTCGAAATAACTTCTGCCAAAGTGAATAAATTACTAGATAATACTAGTTTTGCCGGTGATGTTAAAGATTCATTGCATTTAGCTAATCAGACAATGCAAAAAATTGATTCAATTGTGTCTACGCTTAACCGAACCTTAAGTGATCGAGATTTACGTAAGGATCTTATTAATATATTGGTCAAGTTAAATACTTCAACTAAACAGATAAATCAGTCCATGGTTTTGTTTAACAGTTTAGCTAAAGATTCTAACGTACGTAGCGACGCTAAAAACTTGGTTCTGGAAGCTAATCGAGCTATTACAAATGCTAATAAACTTTTAAATAATGTTAATTTAAATGGAGATCTTAAAAAGACCATTCTTGATGTCCAAAAGGCGGCCAATGATATAGACTTAACCGCTAAACGCTTAAATTTAGTTTTGTCAAAACGTAGCCCAATTTTACATTTACTATTTGGTCGTAATAAATTGCCTTCAACTAATTCTGATACTTTAACCCCGGCAAATACAGGTAATAATAATGAAAAATAAATATGAAGCAGTTATTGGGCTTGAGGTTCATGCTCAATTAAAAACCCAAACGAAAATCTTTTGTGCTTGTTCAATTGAATTTGGTAAACCACCAAATTCGCAGGTGTGTCCAGTTTGTCTTGGTTTACCTGGGGCTTTACCGGTACTTAACCAGGAAGTTTTGGTTTTAGCTGTTAAAGCCGGTTTGGCGCTTAATTGTGCAATTGCTCCGCTAACCAAATTTGATCGAAAAAATTATTTTTACCCAGATTTACCTAAAGGTTATCAGATATCTCAGTTCGATAAGCCGATCTGTCATGATGGCTATTTAATCATTGACCAAAAAAAAATTAATATCAAACGAGCTCATTTAGAAGAAGATGCTGGTAAACTTGTTCATTCGGGTGCTGCTCGTTTGCATGGTTCAGCTTATTCGTTAGTTGATTTCAATCGATCAGGCACCCCTCTTTTAGAAATTGTCAGTGATCCTGATCTTAATAGTGCTGATGAGGCTCGTAAATACTTGACTGAGCTGAGAAATATCTTGCGCTATATTGATGTTTGTGATGGTAATCTTGAAGAAGGTAGTTTCCGTTGTGATGCTAATGTATCAATTCGACCAGTGGGATCAAATATGTTAGGTACCCGGGTTGAAATCAAAAACATGAATAGTTTTAAATCAGTAAAAAATGCCATCGAAACTGAAATTGAAAGGCAAGAACAGGAATTAGATAAGGGTAATAAAATTGTTCAAGAGACCAGGCTTTATGACGAGGCTACTGGCGATACTCATGTGATGCGTTCTAAGGAAGAAGCCAATGATTATCGTTATTTCCCCGAGCCGGATTTGGTGCCAATTAATATTGCTGTATCATTTATTGAGGATATTAAAAAGACTTTGCCAGTTTTACCTGAAGTTTTACGTCAAAAATATGTCAGTGAATACCAGTTAACCTATGATGATGCCTATGTTATTACTGAAGACAAGGAATTGACAGGCTTCTTTGAAACAGTTTTAAAATTAAACGTCAATCCGAAAACAGCCTGCAATTTACTTTTAGGGCCATGTTTAGGTTATCTTAAAGAAAATAAATTGGCAATAGTTCAAACCAAGCTTAATGATAATCATATTAAAGACTTAGTGTCTAACCTTGAATCTGCTCAAATAAGCTTTACTGGAGCTAAGCAAGTATTGCTCAAGGCTATGGAAACAGGTAATAGCATCAGCCAAATTATTAATGATTTAGGTTTGGTTCAAATAAGCGATGAAGTGACTTTGAAAAAATTTATTGATGAATTAATCCTTAAATACCCTAACCAACTTCAAGAATACAAAGCCGGTAAAACGAAATTAAGAGGGTTTTTCCAGGGCGAATTAATGAAGGCAACTAAGGGTAAAGCCAATCCGCAAATTTTAAATAAAATCCTTGATGAAAGTTTAAATTAAATTTTTGTCTTTAAACTTAAAGCTATGATATTGTTTAATTATCAATACTTGTTTTTTTAACTTGTTTTTTTGGTTGGCTTCGATGAATAAAACCCTCAAATATAACAACTTTATTGGATTGATCATTATTTTAATTTTTGTGCCCAGTAAATGCTGGGGATATTATTTTGAGGGGTATTTTTGCCCTCAGGTTTTAGTTTCGCCATTAGAAGATGATAAAATTTATACCCCAGTAGGGAAAGGCATTGTTACTTCCAAAGCCGGTTTTCGGATTCATCCTGTCACTGGCAAAGGTGATTTTCATAGTGGCGTTGATTTGGCAGCTACTTTAAATGATAAAGTTTATTGCCTTATGGACGGCTATGTTTCTAAAGTTGGGCCGCGTGGAGCTCTTGGAGTGGCCGTTGAAATTACTCACCCTTATCCTAACGTTAAAACCATTTATGGTCATTTAAATGCTTATAGTGTGCGCCTGAATGAGCCGGTGCAAAGAGGTCGGGTTATTGGCTATGCCGGATCTACTGGGCGTTCTACGGGTGTGCATGTCCATTTTACGGTAATTAAAATTGATACTAATGAACACATTGAACCGCTTCAGTTTTTATATGAAATTCCTCAATATATTTCAGCTTTAAAAAAAGCTAATAATCAAGCCTGGAGTAATTTTAATAATCAAAAAACACCTTATCAGTCCAAAACTGTTGAAACCGCAAACTATAAGACTTCTAGCCTTGAAAGTGAAACTAAGAATTAAGCATAAATAGTTAGAGATTAAAAGAATTATAATTTTCACGAAATGTACGACTAAAAGACATATGGATTCAGTTGTTTTGATTTATGAGATTTAAAAATTAAATATAATTTATCTAATTTTGGTCAAAATTTTAAAACCTTTTGCGGAAAAATTCGTTTATATATGTGAGGCTAATTTTCACATTAAAGAAAGTTGTTAAATTTATTTATACTCGCAATTATAATTATTCTAAAGAATAGGCCTCATTTATTTCTTATATGAGGCAATGTTATGCGTAATTATGATTCAATCTTTAAAAGTTTATTTAAATCTACATTAGCCATAAAAGACCTGTTAATTCATTTTATTGATGAACCAATAGTTAAGGAAATTGATTTGGCTGCCGTACAATTACTGCCAACAGTATTAAATCATCAAAGTAAGCGCAGCCGCATAGTTGATTTGGTTTTTCAGGCCAAATTAAAGAGGCGGAAGGTTTTTGTGATTTTCATTATGGAATTTCAACTTAATGATAATAAGTACATGGCTTTGCGTTCTAATACTTACACTTCTTTAACCTTAGAATATTTAATTGATATCAAAAATGTTTTAAAACATGATAAATTACCGCCAATCATGCTAATTGTATTGTATAACGGTAAACGTAAATGGCAGTCCAAGAAACAATTATTTGATAGTTTTGTAAAATTACCCAAGCGATTTAACGTCGATAAATATTTACCTAAAATCGAATACTTATTATTAGATTTTAGCCAAATTACTGTGAATGAATTAAAAGCCAAGAAAAACAGTTTTATTGCTAAACTGCTGGAAATCGAGCAAACTTTTGATGTAATGCAAGCTATAAATTTATTCATTGGTGCTTGCCGTTTAGCAGGTGATGATGCTGGGGTATTGTCAAGCTTAGAAGAATGGTTTAAACTGATTTTAGAAAGCAAGGGTATTAAAGAGCCGGTTTTTGAGGTTAATAAAGAAATGATTAAAACGGGTAAAAAATTAATTAATAACATTTTTGATGAAGCCAGGCAAAAAGGGCTTGCCGAAGGTAAAGCTGAAGGTAAAGCCGAAGGTAAAGCCGAAGGTAAAGCCGAAGGTAAAGCCGAAGGAATTGCTGTAGGTAAAAGTAATGCATTATTAAAGCTTGTGGAAATTAAATTTGGTTCAATTAGCCCTGAAATTGAAATCAAGCTTAAAAATGCTGCGCAAGAAGAATTAGATAAATGGATAATTAAACTATTAAGTGCAAATTCTGTTGAAGATATTTTTGGTTGAGGTTCCCCCCATTTGGTAGGCTCATATTTTACTTTAATTTTTTAGTATCTTGTAAATATAAATCTTTTTTGGTCTTTTCTTTAATCTCCAACCTGTTTATTCGTGCGTTTAAGATACTAATTCGTTTGTTAAGTTTTTCTAGTTGGATAGCAGAAATATCTGGTTTTAATGATATATAGGCTTTGATTTGAAAAACTGCTTTCTTAATATTCTCGCTAGTATAAGGAAACAAATTAACTAATACGTTAACTAAGCCAAGGCGATTTTCGGCGCTAAAAGTATTATGGTAAATTGCTTCATTATATTTGACCAGGGCTTCATTAAGCTGGTAATTTAAGGCTAGCTGCCTGGCTTCTTTAAGGTCTTGTTTGGCTTGATTACTCAATGTAGAAATAAGGTCTAGCCCAATATTTGCTCTAACAGCTGAATTGGGAAGTGTTAAACATTTTTCATACCCCCGTTTAGCTAGTGGCAGATCCCTTAAGTTTAAGGCCAAGTCGGCAATGGCAAAAGTTTCTTTGGCTGATTTGGCATTGTCAATTACTTGATTTAAAATTTCATTGGCTTTTATAAAATTATTGCTGGCTAGGCACATTTGGGCATAAGCAATGCGCTGTGAGTCATTGACCGGGTCGGGTAAATCGCTTAGGTCGGGATCATTGCCAGATAAATACTCAAGTTTGGCTTGGTCATATTTTAGAACTAAGTTGTTTGGTGCTAATGATAAAGCTTTGCCAACAATAATTTTGGCTTCGACTAATTCATTGGAATCAATGAATAACCCAGCTGCTATAAGATTTGCCTTAAGGTAAAGGCTTAAGGTCAAATCATTGATAGCCGTAATATTTAGCGGGTCATTATTTAAAATATCGGTCAGCCCTTTAATTGCATCATCTATTTTACCCGTTTTAATTTGAATTTCAGCAACTTTAAGTTTAAGTGTAGGATTATCAGGTAAAAGCTTTAAACCTGAATTTAATTCTGTAATTGCTGAATCTGTATCATTATTTGTTTCCTTTAAATTAGCCAGATCAATATAGACTGTGGGAATATTCGGTTGTAATTTAAGCGCTTCATTAAATCTCAGCTGCGCAGTATTGGTATCACCTTTGCTGGCAGCCAACTCACCTAAGGCTAGATAAATAGGTGCATAGTTTTTATTTAGTTCAAGGGCTGTATTTAATTCTATTTGCGATTGATCGAGCATTCCTTCAAGCAAATAAGCTTGACCCAGACCATAATGTGCTAAAAAATCATCTGCTTTGAGATTAATCCCCTTCTTAAATAATTCTATAGCCCTGGCAATAGAATTATTGCTTAATTCAACCAAGCCAAGTCTAGCATTAATTTCAGGGTATTTGGGATTGGCTTTAATAACTTGATTGAATTGGATAATAGCTTCATTATATTTTTGTTCTTCATTATAAATTAGACCTAGATAGTAATTGGCATCATTCATTTCGGGATTGTTTTGGCTGACCAGTTTACATTCTGTTTCGGCTTTAGTTAAAAGGGTGTTTTTGTCCACTTTGGAAGAATTACCCTCTAGCTGTTTATAAAAAAACATGGCTTTGCCAAGATGCGCCTGGCTATTATGGGGATGTTTGGCTAAAACCTTATTGAATTCAAGCTCTGCCTCTGTTAACTTCAGCTGTTTTAAATAAGCCATTCCTTTGTCTATGGTGGCTTTCTCATTGTTAAAATTCTTATTTTTAATAGATTTGCCAGGTTGGTTAGAATTAATCGTGCTTTGTTTTAAGTATTTACCTTCAGTCATTAAATCTGCGGCATCTATGTTACCTTGGATTGAGTTCGTGTTTAGGTTGCCGCTTAAAACATTAGCGCTATAAAAATAATTAATAAATAAGGTGACTGAACACAGTAGGTACTTGAACTGCTGATTCATGCTTATTAAACTCCTCCTTGATTTGCTTAATATAAATGAAATTGTATTAATAATTTTAGTTTTAGAATTGGGCTTGAGTATTAGGTATTAAGTATTAGGGTTTAGGGTTTAATATGACACCTGCTCAACCATTATAATGCATTGACAACTTTCATTGCTTTTAATAATTAGCCCATTAACAATGAATAGGATTGTAAAATATAAAGCACTTAATTTTTGGTATATGCTATATTTTGTTTATAATTTAACGCACGAACGAAAAAGGTAATCCCGTGCCTGTAGATAATTATAGCCAGCGAAAATCTTTATGAAAAGCCTCTAGCTAAAATGCTTGGTTTAAATGCCCGAGATGTTTTTAACTCCAACTTGATGAGGCTCAATGAAATTTCTAAGCGCACTCAAAATGAACGAGAAATTAGTGGTGCAATAGTTAAAGATAATGGAATATTTAATAACGATGTTAACTTAAAAATACCTAATTTAGCTGATTCGAATAAATTACCAACATCAAAAGTAGATCATTTACTAGCTAAGATATAATACCTTTGATAATTAAAAAATAAAAAATACTTTGGGTTAAAAACCTGTTGAAAGCTCATTAAATAATATCATTGATATTGTTTTTAAGGCTGTTATTCAAAGTACTTATCAAGCAAGGTCGTTAAGCCTAAATTTTGGTATCACTTTTTAAGATTCCCTGAATTTTGATCAGTAAATATAGAGTAGCCACCTTTATTGCTTGTGCCTAGCCGGTTAGCAATTTTACCTAATTTGTTGAATTTTTTCAGGATTTTTAGTCCGCTTTTAATAGCGGCACTTTCACTTGTTGCTGGGTTTTCAACTATCCCTTTAATACCGTTTGCTGAATCAGTAGCTACTGTATCAGCCATAAGCGCATTATTTGGAGCGAAGTCGGTGTTTATAATTGTTGTTGTTGTTACATTGTTATTAATAGCATCAACTGAACTTATTACTTGATTGTCAGAAATGTTGACAAGGCTTGAGGCTTCCAGGCTTGACTGAGGTAGGGCAATTTTATTCATGGATTCGCTAAGCAAGCTGGCAAAACTTCGGGTAGCTATACTGCCACTAATACCACCAGCTAAACTGGCAATAACATCAGGGATGAAGCCCCCGGCTTCAGCCATATTTTTATTGGCTAATTTTAAGGTTTGTTTTGAATATTTATCAGCATGAAAAAGCATATGGGCATCTTTAGCTAAAAATTCGGTTGTTTTTAAGATTTTTTGATGGTTTTCATATAATTTAAGGCCAGTATAAGCAATCACCGGAATGGCTAATTCTGGAGCCAGGGATAAACCAATTCCAGCAACTAAACCAATGCCAAAATTTTCGGCTAATTTAGCCGGATGTTTTTCAATATTATTAATTGCGCCATCGGCTAAATCATCAGCAATTGAGTAAATCCCTTTAGTTAAGTTGTTATTAATGATACTTTTCGGCAAATTGGCCGATTGGCTGATTTCCTTAAAGGTTTGTTGATTAGACATATGATTTACCGTAACCTTAAAAGTCTATTTAGTTAATACCCATAAAATGAAATAATTAGACTAGGTAAAAGATTAATTTATTACTTTGTAGGTCAGGATTTTTATTTATATTGGAGAAATCTAAATCAAAGATAAAATTAGTGACTTTAGCTTTCAAGATTATTGTTTATTTTTTGTTTTTAGTTGTCATGGTTATTTGATTAAATGAGGCAATAGGTTAATAACATTATTGTTACAGCATTTATAATAATAAGCTGGCTAAGTGGCTGAAAATAAGCATTTAATTTTGCTGATAACAACACGAAGTCAAGCGCGACTTTGTTTTCAAGAGGGCGTAACTGTCTAAATTGTAAATTTGTTAAATAGCTAAATAAGGTAAATCCCTATTGTTATTAAAGTAAGTAAATCTGTAGAATAAAAATGTTTTTATTCTTTTATTAAAATTTTTGATATGGGGTTGTTTTATAACTCATTTATTACTTTGTGATTTATCAACTTTGCCGGTTTTAATAAACTAAGAATAATATAAGGAAAATTGCCATGAAAATTTCTGCAATGAAAAATTGGCTGTCTGCCTGTCTGTTTAAAAATCCTCAACTGCCATTTATTTTATCAAATCGAGTTGAGTTAATTCGTGATTCTAATATTCGTGATGCGGCTAGATTAGTCAGTGAAATTAAAAATGTGGTTAACCTTGGCCAAGGACTTCCTGAAGCCAGTGCTGCTGATTTGTTAAAACAGGCGGCCAATAATGCTATTGACCTTAATTATAATCAGTATTCCAATACTTGGGGGTATCCTGAATTAAGAGCGGCCATTTCCCGTAAAATGCTACATTACAATGGCATTGTGGCTAACCCTGAAACCCAAATTACCGTTACCTGTGGAGCGACGGAAGCTATTAATGCAAGTCTGCTTGCTATCATAAATCCTGGTGACGAAGTTATTGTCTTTGAGCCGTTTTATGAAAATTACCACCCCAATATTATTATCGCTGGTGGTACCCCTCGTTATGTAAAACTGCAAGCGCCGTATTGGAATTTTAGTCAAAGTGAATTGGCTAACGCTTTTAACTCTA
This sequence comes from bacterium, assembly GCA_021815785.1. Lineage (GTDB taxonomy): Bacteria > Cyanobacteriota > Vampirovibrionia > Obscuribacterales > JAKAZS01 > JAKAZS01. The sequence continues at coordinate 10,805 of JAKAZS010000021.1, read as the reverse complement.
AAACCAAGGCGATTATCATTAATACCCCGCATAATCCAACCGGTAAAGTTTTTTCTATGGCGGAATTAACATTTATTGCTAATTTGTGCAAACAGCATAATGTTATTGCCATTACTGATGAAATTTATGAATATATGGTTTATGATGGTTTGAAACACATTAGCCTGGCTACTTTGCCTGACATGCAGGATAGGGTCATTACCGTTAGTGGTTTGTCGAAAACCTTTAGCATAACGGGCTGGCGTTTGGGCTATGTAGTGGCTAGTGCCAAACTTACCCATGCCATTCGTAAGATTCATGATTATTTGACTTTGTGCGCTCCATCGCCAATGCAGATAGCAGCGATTACCGCTCTTAACCTGCCGGATAGTTTCTATATTCAAATGCGGGATAAATATCAGGCTTTGCGTGATGAAATGATGGCAATTGCTACTAAGGCTAACTTTAAATTCGTTAAGCCCCAAGGTACATATTATCTACTTACCGATTGTAGTCATTTCAATTACGCAAGTGACCGTAAGCTTTGGGAAAAGCTCTTGTATGAGCATGGCTTAGCTACTGTAGCTGGTTATTGCTTCTATCGTCCCGGTATTGTTTCCCAAAACATTCGTTTTTGCTATGCCAAAAGTGAAACTACGTTGCAAGAAGCCAATCGTCGATTGTTGGCATTTGTTACTAATGAGAAGCCAGGGACTAGTTCTGTTTAATTATTAACTTCCTTCTCCTATCCGTACCCGTTAGTAGTTTGACACGACCTTTTAGTTGTTAAGTCCATTTCTGCAAGATCCTTTAAATTAAGGGAAGAGCAAGTGTTTTTAGCTCTTCCCTTTTTTTTGGGGCAAGATTAACTATGTCATATAGTAAATACCTCTTAATTTTAAATTTTGGCTAAATCATAGTCGAAAACTTTATTTTTTTTCTTCGTGATATTCCATTTCAGTATTAACTTCCCAGATATTATCTTTGGATTTAATACCATTCACTAAATTATCGACAACTACCATGGAAGTTAACATTGAGTGGTCCTGATTATTGTATTTATGCATACCGTTACGACCAACTAAAAACAAATTGGCAAAATTGTCTAAATAATGCCTCAATTCATCAAAGTTATCATAACTGCCAAAATATGCCGGATAGGTTTTAGGTACTCTGATAACTGTAGCATCCTCAACGGCACTGGTTTCAATAATATCAATTTTGGCCAATTCGGTTTTAGCTAAGTTAATCATTTCATTATCGCTTAAATTCCAGATATTATCTCCCTTGTTGCAAAAATATTCGAGACCAAGCCAAACTTTGTTTTTGTCGGATACCATATAAGGGCTCCAATTATTAAATATCTGTAAACGGCCAATGTTTACATCGGCTTCTTGGATGTAAATCCAGTTATCGGTAATTAATTTATTGATCGACGACGAATTATTTTCTTTAATTTTTAATTCATTAACTAATAAGCCAACGGTAATAAAGTCGCGATAAATCAACCCATCGCTTATTTCTTTAATATTACCAGGCACAGTACAGTCTAAAATGTTTACGAGGTTTTTAATCGGCATTGATGATACCACAATACTACTATCAAAGCTAAGAGTTTCACCAGTATTAATATGCTTGGCTTCAACCTGAACAATATTATTGTCTTTGGTTTTTAGCTTGCTTACTTTATGATTGATAATTATTTCACCACCAAGCTCTTTAACTATGCGGGCAACTTCCTCCCACATTTGGCCTGGACCATGTTTGGGATATAAAAATTGTTCAATCAATGATGTCTCAATTTCTTTTTGTTTGAAGTTAGTTGTTTGGGTAAATATTTTTTTTAAGGCGTGTGTTATGGCTTTCATGATTGATAAGCCTTTAACACGTTGAGCCCCCCAGGCTGAGCTGATTTTGTTACAAGGTAAACCCCAGACTTTTTCGGTGTAGGACTTGAAAAACGTATTATATAATTCTTTACCAAAACGGTTGGTGAAAAACTCTTCAAGAGTATTTTCCGGTTTAAGGGGAAATAAGGTTTGATAAATATAACTTAAACCTATTTTTACTGAACGAATTGGCCCTAATTTACTTAAAGTGTCAACACTTAAACTAATTGGATAGTCAAAAAATTGCCTCATAAAATAAATCCGTGATTTTCGGCCACGCAATAGCATGACTTTATCGGTTTTTTCAGGATCAAGCACAGCATTAGTGGTGTCAAAATGATGGGATTTGTTTTGATAGTTTATTTGCGTGGTATTGCTTTTGACTTCTTCCATAGGGAGAATTTCTAGCCACCAGTCCATGACTCTATCTGACTTAGAAAAGAATCGATGTCCACCAATATCAATACGATTACCTTTATAATTGATTGTTCGTGACAACCCGCCCATATAGTTGCTTTGTTCAAGAATAATGGGTTTGATATTAGTACGTTTAAGCAATTCATAGGCGGTCGTTAAACCTGCTGGGCCAGCTCCAATAATTACAGCAATTTTTTTTTCCATGTTTATACCATTATAAATTCACGTAAGGATTCTTCTAATACTAATTTGGCTGATATCTGGGGATCTCGCATTTTAATTATAATTGGTGATTGTAAAATAAATTTATGTCCATTAACTTCTTTGATGCGGCCACCGGGGACTACGACTGAATTCTGTGGTACATGGCCAAAATATTCTTTTCCAGTATTAATATCAACGATTGGTGTTTTAGAAGTGATGATGCACCCCGCACCAATAACAGCATGCTGATCGATTTGCACACCTTCATAAATACCACAATTGCCACCAATAAAGGCATTGTCTTCAATTATGACCGGTTTGCTGTTAGGTGGTTCAAGTACGCCACCAATGACCGTGCCGGCTCCGATATGAACAGATTTGCCAATTTGGGCACAAGAGCCAACTAAAACTAGAGAATCAATAAGTACGTCACTATCAACATAGGCGCCTATATTTACAAAACTTGGCGCCATTACAATTACTTTTGGCGCAATATATGACCCATAGCGGCAACTAGAATAGGGGACAATGCGATTTACACTGTTGGCAAAAGTTTTAAGCGGAATTTTATCATAGAAAGATCCCGAATCTAATTTCTCGATGCCTTTTAGCTTAAAATATAATAATATGGCCTGTTTTACCCATTCATTCACTTCGTAAATTTGATCTTTTTTTTCAACAACGCGAATTGAGCCATCGTCTAACCCTGCAATAACTTTTTCCACAATGCTTAAAGCATCGCTGGGTATAGTTTCTTGCTTGAATAATGCCGTTATTTGGCCTGGTAAATTATGCATGTTTTGCATGTTATTTGATAAATCCTTTGTTTAGTTCCATAACTGTTTGTGCCATAATGGCTGTTCCAAGATAAAGACCGCTTTCATCCAAGTCAAAGTTAGGATGATGATGTTTTCTTGGGCTATCTTCGATCTTGGCTCCTAAAAACATGAATGCGCCAGGAATTAATTCCTGATACAGCGAAAAATCTTCACTCCATAATTTAGGGGTGGATTCAATAACATTTTGAGCCCCAATTAACTTTATGGCAGTGGTTTTCATGATTTGGGCAATTCCTGGATGATTAACTGTAGCTGGGTAGCCTGATTCAAACTGAATTTCATAATTGCCACCTAGGTTTTTGGTGGTTTGGCAGACATTATCTAATTCTTGAATTAGCGTTTGGCGAATTTGCTTAGAAAAACTTCTAATGGTGCCATAAAGTTCTACGAAATCAGAAATTACATTACCGGCAGTGCTGGAACTGTGTATAGCTCCAATGGTTAAAATGGCTGGTTCAAAAGCTGAAATCTTGCGTGAGATAATTTGCTGAAACTGGGTAATTAAATAGGCCGAAAGTACTACGGCATCAATAGTGCTTTCGGGAAAGGCCCCGTGACCGCCAGCGCCAATTATTTTTAATTTAAAACTATCACTGGCTGCCATTACCGGGCCACTGGCGATAGCAATTTGACCGGGTTTAATGTTTGCGTCGACATGTAAACCAATTATTGCTTGGATTCCATTTAACGCTCCAGCTTCAATCATGCGATAGGCCCCTGACTTACCAGCCTCATCACTATTTTCTTCCGCTGGCTGCATAATAATCCGTACGGGCAGATTTTGGTCCTCGGTTAAGAGCTTAGCGCAAGCTAGCGCTATAGACATATGGGCATCGTGCCCACAGGCATGCATTATGTTTTTAACCTTGGATTGATAAATACAGTTATTATTTTCTTGGATTGGCAAGGCATCCATATCCGCCCGAATGGCAATTTTTGGGTTGGTCGTTAAATCAGCAGTAAGACCAGTTTTAGCTATAGGGTAATTTATAATATATCCTAGTTTAGCCAATTCTTGTTTTAAATAGGCTCCGGTGTTAAATTCGGCAAAACTTAATTCCGGGTTAGCATGGAGATATCGTCTTTGGTTAACAATATCGGTCTGTAAAGCATATGATTTTTCTAAAATGTTTGTAGTCATAAGAAATACTGGTTTTGTTTATTTAGCTTGAGAAAAACTTTGGGGGTGAGCCGGGTGCCTGGTTGCGCATTGCTGCTGTAGCTTCTTCAAGCATTATGCCGGTAATTTTGATAATTGCTTTAGCTAGACAAGCAACTTGTTCATCAGTAAACTCGGCTTTAGTTTCTTCCATCAGCCTTTTAATAACTTGTTCAGCTTCTGATTTAAACATTATTTTAACCTCTTCAGTAAACATATTAAAAATTAATTTACCATATTATCGAAATATCTTTAACGTATTTATAGCTTTATAAATACATTAAAGATTGCTCTAAGTAACTAATCTAACTAATTTAATTTGAATATCTACGCTAGCTTAATTAAATATTAACTTATTAGATAAAGTATTTATACGATTAAGTAAATTTAATGCGCTTTTATTTCCTGTTGACAATTCAGTGTTTTCAAGTGAAATCGCTTTGAGCTTGTTTTTTTTGCCTGGCTTTTCAAGTGGTATGTTGTTAAGATGGAATTTAATTATCTTTTTACTTTTAAAAAACAACCAAGCCTTAAATTCAACCAATACACTATTAAACACATTTTCTTTTTATGCTTTAGATGGCATAAAGAAATTTAATAGATTTTTTGATTTGTTTGTATATTGTAAAACTTGATTATCTAACTTAAGTTAGCGCTAACTATATAGTTATAGTATTGATTTGATTAGTTGGTTGGATCTTAAATTGAATCAAGAAAAATTTGAAGTTGAGCGCAAGTTTAAGTTAAGTAAGTTGCTTTTACCTGACTTTTTGGACAAGTTAGCTGGTTTGGCTTTCAAGAAATTGGATAATTATCAGATGACTGATTATTTTTTGCCGGTGTACGCTAATTTTGACATGGTTCGTATACGGCAGGAAACTGGCGTTAAGACTAAGTTTTACTTAACCTGTAAAACATGGAAAGTATTAACCGATGGAAGTCGTGAACGCATTGAAGAAGAAGAAGAATTGTCTTCTAAAATGGGTTTAATTCTTTTAAGTTTGGTAACTAACAATTCCGCTATTAAGTTCTTCACAAAAACTAGAGACGTATTTGTTGGATCATTATCTGGTCAAAGAGTAACTGTTTGCCTGGATAATGTATCTAATCTTGGAGTTTTTAGTGGTAATTACCTGGAAATTGAAATTTTAGTTTCTGCTGAAAATCAAATTCCAGAGGCGAGAAATTCCATTGACCATTTGGTTAAGGAATTATTGACCCAATACGATTACCAACCTATGGAACTTTCTTATTTTGACATGCTTAAACACCTGGATGATTAGGTCTTAAGCTAACGAGTTTTTATATTTATTTTGTCTAAAGCACTGATTATATCAGTGCTTTTCTAGTTCGATAACCTAACAACGCACGTTGATGTGCAAAGGAGTCTATCATGAGTAACGTTACAACTACTACCCAAATCAATGCCGATGCTTTGACTGACCGCGAAGATGCGTTTATCGCTAAGTTTAAGTCTCGGGTTATTGGCCAGGAAGCCGCTTGCGAAGTGGCTCTTGACGTTTATCGTGTGCTTACCAATCCGTTGCGGGATAAGACGCGTCCGATTGGTGTCTATTATCTGGTGGGTCCTTCGCGTACCGGCAAGTCGTATACCCCGGAAACACTGGCCGAAATTCTGCATGGCAGCAAAAAGGCGGTAACGCGGATTCAGATGGCTGACTATAACAACGATGCGCAGATTCTTGATATCAAGGGTGCGCCTCCGATGTATGTTGGTTATCAGGATCCGGCAAAGCTCAAGCTCAATCCGGAAGATGTCGATCCTACCTCGCTATTGAGTTCGCATAACTTGAAGCGAGTCAGGCTCAATTCGAAACTTCCTGTTGATATCATTATCCTGGAAGAGTTTGAAAAGGGTAACGCGGATATCTTCAAGCTGTTTATGGGTATTTTTGACAAAGGAGAATTGCGCCTGGGTAATGGTCAGGTGGTGGATTTGCGCAGTGCGGTTTTCTTTCTGACCAGCAATATCGGTATGGATACGCTGGCTCGTAAGGCTACGGCCAAGAAAATTGGCTTTATCCAGAACGAGGCTGAAACTGCTATCACGCCTGAGCTTATTGCTCAAACCGTGAAAGAAGCCATGCGTGAGCAATTTAAGCCGGAATTCATCAACCGGATGGACATGGTGGCCATCTACAAGCCTTTGGACCATGACGAAACGGTTCGGATTGTTGATACCGAAATCGAAATGGTGCGCGAGCGGATTGCTGCTAGCCTGCCTGCTTTTAAGGTGTTTGAGCTTGAGGTAAGCCTGGAAGCTAAGGCATACCTTGCCAATAAGGCCAAGGAAAATGGTGGTTCCATTGCTGAACTCAAGCGGGTGATGAACCGGCTTGTCTTGAATCCGCTGGGTCGGGAAATCAACCAGGGCAAGATTGCTGGTGCCAGTGTTGTCCATGTGGTGGTGAAAGATGGTGCTCTGGCCTTTGATATTGTGGATCCCAGCTTTGAGCTTACCACCAAGGCTGCTGAAACGCAAGTCCAGCCAAGGGGCAGGCTGTCTTTGAATAAGAAAACCTACAAGGTTACCGCAACCGCTCCAAGTTTTGAAGAGCTTTCGTCAATCGTTGGCGACGCTCAGCATGATTTGGCTGAAATCTATGGTATCAAGTGGGGTGTGTTGACTATCAACCGGATGCAGTCTCCGGTTAGCGGCACTTTTATGTTGAAGGCGATGCCGACTCAAATGAAGAATTTTGCTAACGAGTATCCGGAGTTTGAAGTCGTCGAAGTAACGGATGTGGCCTCTAACCCGGCTGCCTAAGTAACTTGGTTTTAAATTAAAGAGTAAGGCAGGGATAGCAATATCCCTGCCTCTTTTGTTTGTTGTTTTAACTTTAGCTAACTTTTATTAAGGAGAAATTTCATGAACACAATTAATTCTTTCAATGGCATGTCTGATGAAGACGCCCAAATTATGGCTGCATGCGCCAAGCTGGACCGTAACCGCTTTGCCAGCCTAACTGAATATTACCTGGATCGAATTGGCGATGAGGCGATGAGTCTTTATCCGGATTCGCAAACTTTGGAAGATTCCGGTGTGGATGTTGTAGCTTTGGCCAAAGTTTTAGGACGCAAGCTTTCGCCCACGCGCTTAGGCAAGTGGCACAAGGCTGGTCTTGATTTGGTGGCAGCGTCCAAAGCTATTGCGTTAGGCTTGCCGGTAGCCGATATCCACAAATTGCTGATGCAAACATCCGATATTAACTTGGTTAGCTATACGCTGTGTTGCTATCTGGCACCTCAAAACGATAGCTTAAGCTGTTGAGCTCTGGCAAGTTTAGTAATGGCAGGTAGTTGGCTTAAACTCCAGCTGCTTGTTTTTGCTAAAGAGATTTATCTAAATTTTATTTTCTGTAACTGGTAAAAGTTTTCCAACCTAATTTCAACTAAGGAGTAAATATCATGAATACGAATAATGTTACTGTTTCGACTGTGGGTAAGGTTATGGCTGCGTCTGCCAAGCTGGATACCATGCGTTTTGTTGACAATATCGATCGCGTTCTTGCGCGAATCGGCGATGAAGTGGTTGCACTTTACCCTGATTCTGATGAACTCGAGGCTGCCGGTGTCGATGTGGTGGCTTTGGCCAAGGTCGTAGGGCGTAAGGTCTCCGCCAAGCGCCTGGGGCGTTGGGTCGAAGCTGGGCTCGACATTAACCTGGCCGTTTCGGCTCTTGGTCATGGTCTGAATAGCAACTCTATTCAGGCGCTTGTCCGTATGTCAGCTGATGTCGACGAAGCCAATGGCGTTTTGGCCAACTACGTCGAGGCTAAAGAAGACGAAGCACATTATGCCAGCGTCGAGGACCGCATTTTTGCGGCTCTTAATCTGTCGTAATAACGCTCGATTCTGTTTGCAGGCCAGCCCAGCTATAAATACTATAGCTGGGCTGGCTGTATTGACATTTTATATCATTTTTTGCCTCATGTGAGAGCCGTCTATTCTTAAAGCACAATTAGGTCTAGAATTCAACGTCGAGAACAGGAGTTTCTCGTGGGGACGATCCTTGTAATCTGCCTTTTTCTTGTCATTTTCACATACGTAAGCATTCTTAATGGAGACAAACACGAGACTAAGCATTCCCGTGCTTGTACTATGTCAGGCAATGAAACCGTGCCGATTCACTGCTCAAAAGCCAAAGTCAGTATTAACCCGCAAAAAGTTATGGCTGATTTTCTTAATGGTCGAATTCTTGGTGTGATCACAGAAATGTCTAGCCCAAACATCGACGATAGTGTTTCGATCCAGCTTGACAAATATGGTACCACGGTTTGCATTCGAGCGAGCCAGTGCGATTTTTCTTATTTGTGGGAAAACCAATTTAAGTTTACCTTTGTCGTCAAGTGTGAATATGGTGAAATTGACGGTATGGGCTATGTCGTCGGCGCTATGACTATTAGCGCTATTCGCAAGCAGCCCATAGACTATCAGTTGGGCTGAAAAGCTCGTGACAATTTCTGCCATGGCTACTAAGTGACAGTTAGTTTCGGTTAGAACTGGCTTTAGCTAAATAATCAAATGGAAAGCAATTGGCGTAAATCCGATTGCTTTCCCCTTGGTGAAAAGCTCATATGGCAAAATTTAGGAGTTTTCCTGCCATACAATTGCTTAAAAAATAAAGTGAGTCAGTCCTACACGAAACGGAAAAGGATCAAACCCATGGAATGGGTGTGCGCCATCCTGGCTATCACATTGGTTGCTTGTACTACGCTAATTGCTACTACGACTATTGCTGATAGGTATCGTGATTCTGTACATGACCAACTTTCGCGGTTGATGCTGATTTGGATGCCTACGAATATAACTGGAATGATTACTTTCATGGATATCGTTGGTTGCGTGGCTAATAACGTTGAAGTTGGCATCGGCTACGTTTTTGAAGTGGTTCTGTATGATATCACGTTCTGGGTAGTCGTTTTTCTGGTCATAGCGGTTTTCCACAGCCTTTTAAAAGTTGTGCCGACAATTTCACGCGGCATAAATGCGGTTATCGATAAAGTGCTTAGTGTCAAGGATATTTTGCTTGCTAAGGCTAAGCGAAATATCGCCGAAGAAATGCACTAAGGACTAAATCATTGGCAAGCTTGAAGCTCGGGTAATTGTGCTTGAGCACAAGCTTGCCAATGATGCTGATTGTGATTAGGGCTATGCAATCTGTGTTGACGTCCACGTAACTAAGTTGAAGCTAAGTTCCCAAACAAACGACTTGACAAAAGCTTTAGTCAATTAAGTCCAGCACCAACACTCATAAAGAAAGACACTTCCAATGGAAGCGCTGCTTTATACCATCCTGGCTCTAATTTCGGTAGAAATTACCAATATCTACTGTGCAACGGTCGTGGCTGACCGTTACAATATCCGCAATATTGTAAGCATGTATTACAATGAAAGTTCACCACGAAGAACTGTGTTTATCGTTGTATCTTCAGCGTTTGCTTTTGTTGCGTGCAGCTTAGCCATCCTTATCCTGACTGATCCATATTCACGTGTTAATATTGGACCAGGCTTTGATATTATGGCCAATGTTACCGTAATGCTTACCTGGATTACCGGTTTGATTGCTTTTCATAGCGTTAAGGGTTTCACTCGTAATTTCAGAAAGTTTTTGCCGGGGCTTTCAGCGTCAACCAATAAGCTCATTGATAAGGTAGTTGGCTTTAAGGATATCTTGTTTAACAGAGCTAAAACACGCGTTGTAGCCGAACTCCATAAGGATGAAGAGATCAAGGAGCTTTCGGCTAAGCTGTTTAGGCTTGAAGAACTTCTGAAGCTAAGTCAAGCTAATCAACCGACGTTGGAAATTGCACCAGTTGAATCCTCTGAATTGGTTAAGCAGCTAGACGCACCAGCAACTTCAACCAGGCGCAAGAAGTTGACGCGCGGACAACCTTATAAGTCGTAAGGAGAGTAAGTCGGTTCATGTTTACCCAGACTAAATACCCTTGTGTTTTAGTCTGGGTAGATACTTTTTTAGACTAGTTTAAAACTGGATTTATAAGATGCTAAACAGGTAAGGTGCCTTCTTAATCCTGAACTGGAAATCTATAATGACTACTGTTGTCATCCTGGCGGAAATTCTTTTGGCACTGCCAGCCATCCTTGGTGCTTTTGTACTCAGCCGTGCGCTCTACCGTGTTTTTAAGAAGTTTGCGCATGGCAAGTTTCTTTTTGTTCTTCTGGCTAGCGTTTTAGCTCTTGAAGTAAGCCTTGTTACTTCAATTCAATACCTTAGCTTCTGGTACTATCTTGGCTTGAATTCTTTGCTCTACGTAGGACTCGTTGCCATTGGTG
>JAKAZS010000104.1 GCA_021815785.1 bacterium | reverse complement strand
CGACATTGCCGGATATACTCGTATTGCCGGATGAGCTTGAAATACTTAAATTGCCACCATAACCACCAGTTCCACCGATACCGCTAGGTCCGCCATTGCCGCCAATGCCACCTATACTACTTACGCCGAGAACACTAATATTACCGCCAGCCTGAATATTCACATTCCCGGCAGCCCCGCCATTGCCCCCAGCGGCATTTTGAACATTGGTGCTTGATCCGTTATTTCCAGAAGTTATTATCTGGCCAACACTAATACCAGCATTGGCTATATTAGAGCCGTTATTGGTTATATACCCACTAGTAATACTGCCAGCGTTTGATAAAACCACCGAATTAGGAGCAGCATTTTGGGTATAGATATTTACTGACCCAGCCAAGGCATTGGTTCCAACTCCGCCATTGGTTTCAATATTACCTAGCACGATCGTATTTGTTGCTGTACTTGGACTGGCGTCAGCTAGAATTAAAATCGTGCCACCACTTATTCCTGAAGCTACATCGGTAGAAGTCGCGTTAATAGAATAAGTTGTGGATGAATTACTAGTTAAAATTTCGCCTCCAGTGCTGCCACTGGCTACGGCCAATAAGGTTACATTGCCGCCGTTACCGGTAGTGCTCGACGTGTTTATTACATCTGACCCAGAAGCTAACATATTATTAGTAACCAGGTCAATATTGCCACCATTGTTACCAGAGCTAGCTCCTAGCGTTACCGTTACACTATTTGTGGCGGCTATAGCTCCAATAGGAACCGTCGATGAATTGGTATTACCGGCCGAAGATATATTACTACCTAGCCCGGCTATCATGGTTAAGTTACCGCCACCGGTAGTTATTGAGGCCGTGCTGCCAACGACTACGTTAATGCTGTCGCTAGCTATAATTGCTAGATTAGCCCCAGCTGTTGAAATGGCACCGTTTAGGGTTACACTACCAGCTGTGTTAACATAAGTTGGGTCGCCTTTAACAGCGTCGTTGCCTAATAGCATATCGCTAGAAGCTGTGGCTAAATGGGCCAAGTTGGCGTTTATATTAATTACGCCGCTTACATTATCTATAGCTCCTTGTACGAAGCCATTAGGCGTATTTAAGTTTAACGCCTGGCTTAAATAATTTTGGTAGGCTAAATTAATCCCTTGATTTATCGCTTCTGAAGTTTCGTTGATATTGATACTTCCGTTAACCGCTTCTAAAATACTGTTTGAGGATCCAGTAATGTCGATCGTTCCAGCATTGGATATATTGATGTTACCATTTGCTGATTCTATTGTTTGAGAGTTAAATACGATAGGTGCGTTTATGTTTATGTTTTGAACAGCGTAAATGCCGCCTTCATTAATTAGAGCACCAGTATTCAGTCCTAAATTAGTGGCAGCGCTAATTAGCCCGTCGTTCAAAATCATATTGGCCTGGATATTGCCGTTGCCAGCGAATATAATATCGCCATAATTGACTAGATTCCCGCTTAAAATCAATTTATCACCGTTATCAATAAGTGTAATGCCACCTGGCAGCAATAGACTGACGGTCGAATTTGGCAGTGAATTTGCGTTTAAACTGCCACCAATAGCCTGGCCAAAATTATTGAGTACCAAAGACTGGTGCTGTGAACTTAAAATTTGGTTTACGGCAATGGCTTCAGCTGGAGTAAGTGTTTGATTATTGGTTACGATAAGGTCGTGGCTGGCTAGCTGAATATCAATAGCGTGGCTTAAGTGTCCAATATCAACTACGTGAGCTAGGCTATTTAAATTTTCACTTAAATATGGATTGACAACGCCAGATAAAATTTGGTTAATGTATTGGCCAGAATTGACAACTTCTGGGTGTATAGAAGCCAGTAATGATTGGCTAGTATCGCTAAAAGAAATTCCTTCGTTATGACTTGGTGTAGCCATTCTGCCAGAGCCACTTGCCAAATCATTGGCTAGTACGTTGGCCGACAGAGTTGACATAAGCATAAAAGCTAACATGGCAACGCTAAATCTTCCTGCAAATGACATATTAGTAGATGGTAGGCGATGGGAATTAAACGAACGTAAGGATTTTTTTTTAAAAGTCGAATTACCAAATTTTGTATTAGCGCTAAGACTATTGTATAACGACAACAGCAAACATATAAAACCGGTTTTTGCTAGCATGACTTAAACTCTCCTAAGATTTTGTTATAAAAATTGAGCCACCTTGATATATTGATTGGCCTATTTTAACATATGAAATTTAACAAATAGAAATTAGATAAAACAAATTTTATCTTCTAGGTATGATGCCTTTCAATTAACTTTCATAGTATTGGCTCAATCAAACTCAACTTATTAAAGTACTACATGATAAGCTTGCTATAATAGTAATTAGGCTAGCTAATAATAAACCAAATTGAAGCAAATTATTGATACACAAATTATTCAGCTGATAAATCAAGATCATGAAAGTGTTTCTTTAAGATCTTTTGTGAAACCAAATAATCGGTCAGCGTTAATTTATTTTCACGGCATTGAAGGTCATAGTGAATGGTTTAGTAAAACGGCTAATATTTTAGCCACCCAAGGCTTTGATGTTTATGCCTACGATCGCGTTGGCTCAGGTTTAAGTGGTGGCCAACGTGGACATATCAAAAATATCAATAATTTAATTGATGATAGCGTATTGATTATAAATTATATAAGGGTGAAACAATATCAAAATATTGGATACTTAGCCAGTTGTTGGGGAGCCAAACTGGCTTTATTATTAACGGCTAAATTGACTTTTAAACCGAGTTATTTAATTCTAACTTCACCGGCAATTTATACCAAAATCGATTTAAGTTTTATAAACAAGTTAAAGATTTTATATTTTACACTTACCAAAAAAAATCTAAATTTAATACCATTACCTATAACGACAATTATGTTAACTACTAACAAAGAATATTTTGAATATCTAAATTGCGATCCTTTGCGGAATCGAAATATAACCGTAAAAACCTGTATGGAGAATTTGAAAATTGACTTAATGGCTAAACAATCTTATCAATACTTAGATCTACCAGTATTAATGTGCTTAGCGCAAGATGATAAAATTATTAATCGTCCTAAAATTTTAAATTGGTTTGCAAAAATAAAATTCAGTCAAAAAGAAGTCAAAACATTTCCCACAAATTCACATTGTTTAGACTTTGACGCTAATTGTTATAATGACTATATTACTTATCTTTTGGCTTGGTTAAATAAAATTGTCAAATAAATCAGTTGAATTAGTAAAAATCACCCTTTACGAAGTAAATTTACCATTTTTAGTAGCTTTCAAGCATAACCTTGCTAGTCGTAAACATACTATTAATGTAATTGTTCAATTAGATTTTAGTTACGACAATAAGATTATATCTGGCTTTGGTGAATCAGTACCGCGTGAATATGTAAGCAATGAAACAAGTTCAACCTGCCTTAATGATATTAAAAATTACTATATTCCTTTACTTAAAGGTTTTAAAGCTAATGATTATAATGAAGCTTTAAATGTTTTTTTTACGTTGTTAAAAAATCCTGCTCTAAACGATACCGGTAATACTGCCAGATGTGCTGTTGAGCTTGCCTTTTGTGATGGTATCGCTAAAATCCAAAATATGCCAGTGCGTAATTTATTTATTACGAAACCAAAATTAAATATTGCCAGCCTTCAATATGGAGCTGTTGTCCCCTATTTAAGCAATTACAAACTTAAGTTTTTACTGTATTTATACAAGTTTTTAAGCTATCGGACAATTAAAATTAAAGTTGGTGCCAATTTAGCGACTAATTTAAACATCGTTAAACTGGCCCGAGAAATTCTTGGACCTCTAGTTACGCTTAGAATTGATGCTAATTCAGCCTGGACTGTTAGGGAGTCTATTGAACAGGTTAATGCCTTAAACAAATATAATATTGCTTCCGTTGAAGAACCATGTACTGGCAGTATTGAAGATATTAAAACAATTCAGGATAATATTGCCATTCCTTTAATAGCTGATGAATCATTAGTAAGTATTAAGGATGCCCATAATCTTATTGGTGCCTGTCGGGGTTTTAATATTAGGATATCTAAAAATGGCGGGATAAGTTCAGCTATTGCTATTGCTCAAATCGCCTATACCAATAACATTGAATGTCATTTAGGCGCTCAAGTTGGCGAAAGCAATATATTATTTATGGCTAATCAACATTTAGCTTTTATCCTAGCTAATGAATATAATTTAAAATTAATGAATATTGAAGGAGCAGGAAATAATCTCTTGTTAAAAAATAATTTATCTAGCTCTTTGTTGTCAAGCAAATTTCCCACGCAGTTTCAAGCCACGTCAAATAGTGGTTTTGGGGCATTGATAAATATTTTAAGTTTAAATAAATATCTATTAGCTAAATTTGCCCAAGAACTTATATAGAATAATATTTGATATGCTAATATGTTATGCGCCAAAAATAATATTGATTCAATTCATTCAAACTAGTACTAGAATAATATATTTAGACGATGTTTTTAATTTATTTCCCGAGCCTTAAATTTTTGCAGGTAAAAAAATGAATCAAGAAGAAGTTCCGGTCATTGCCATCACTGGTGCTAGTGGTTTTGTAGGTCATCATTTAGTAAGATTTTTAGCTGCTTATAATTATCCAATTATCGCCATTACCAGAAATCAAAAATATTATGAAGAGCCCATTAATAATGTTACAGTGCGGAAAGCTAATATTTTAAACGCAACACAAATGAAAAATGCTTTAGCTGGAGCCAATATTGTTATTCACACCGCAGGAATTATTGATCCTCATGGATCCAGAGTTGAGTTGTTTAATACAAATGCCCATGGTACAAAAATAATTTTAGAAATAGCCAAAAATGCTAATATCAAACAATTTATTCATATGAGTAGTTTATCCGTAATAACCGGTGTAAAAGACTGTTATGATGTCACTGAAGAAAAAATCCCTAAATATTCTGGTGAAGCCTATGGCGATAGTAAAATCTTAGCCGAAAAATTTGCTTTAGACTTTGATGACAAGAATGGTATGCGCGTAACAATCTTAAGACCAGGTTTTATTTACGGTCAATATGAAAACAGTTGGGTGACAAGATTAGTTAATTCACTTAAGAATAATCAAGTTATGATAATTGGTGATGGCAGCAAAGAAACCAATTTAATTGGTATTGATAATTTGTGTGAGGCAACCAGACTTAGTATTTTAAATCCAAACGCCTATGGGGAAAAATTTAATTTAACTGATGGCATTAAAGTCACGAAAAAACAGTTATTGGATACGTTAGCCAAAGCCTTAAATTTACCACCAGTCACTCGCCAAGTAAATGAAAAAATGGCATATCTAGCCTGTCGCTTGGTTACAGTGATAACGCCAATTTTAGCCAAAAGTGCTAAAAAGAAATTATCGAGGCTTAGCCTGCCAGCTTACAGGCTAATGGGTGTAAATCAAGGTTTTAATATTGATAAAGCTAAGCGTTTGCTTAATTATTCGTATATCGTAAGCTTTGATGAAGGTATGAAAAAAACCATTAAGCCTTATATTGACAGTTAAAGAATTTTACCGTAACTTAAATTAAGGTTTTATCAGATCAATATATGGTTTACTCACAAATAGCTAAATTTACTACAAATTATTGGTTGAGGCATTGTCACCCGATTAACTTATGCCTGCATATTATTGGAATTCCATTGACTTTATGGGGATTTATTAGTTTAATTAAATTACAATTCCTGACTGGACTGGTGGATCTTATAATTGGTTTTGGTTTACAATTCATCGGTCATTTAATTCAAGGCAGTGAAATGGGCGAAATTTACCTAGCCAATAAATTTTGGCAAAACAGGAAAAACAAATTATGAGTTCAAAATCCCTCATTATTTCTGGTGCTACAGGTTATATTGGTAGCCATTTAGTAGCAGCATTACGAATTTTGCAACACAATGTATATTGTTTGACTGGTGCTAAATCCAATCCTCTCGATGTTGCCTTTTTAAAAGCAGCTGGGGCTAATGTAATAACCAATCATAAATTAATTGAAGGCATAAATTACCTGCCCCGAGATGCCGATGTCTTAATTCATTTAATTGGTTCAGTTGAACCCAAATATGGTGATAGCAGTAAAAAGCTTCATCTTGAACCAACCCAAGAAATTATTCATAACTGTCATAAAAATAATTTAAAAAACCTGATTTTAATTTCAACCCTAAATGCCAATGAAAATGCTGATACTGAATACGCCCGCAATAAATGGGCGCAAGAGGAATTAATTAAACTTAGCGGTCTAAATTATATTATAATCCGTCCAGCATTAGTGATTGGACGTTCGCAAGGAATTAGAGATAGCAAACTTGTCCTGAAATACCTCAAATATATTCAGAACGCACCGTTTATCCCGTTAATAAATAATGGTAAAAATCTTATACAACCAATTTTTATCGATGATCTTATCCAAGCTATTATAATTAGTATTGAATCGTTAACTGAAACTAATTTGCTTAATATGCTTACCCTCGAAATTGGTGGTGATACTACTTTAACGTTTAGAGAATTTGTGCTTAAACTTATGCAATTAACCAAAAAAAACAAGCCGCTTTTTAATATTAAAGCAGACACAGCTTTAAATTTTATCTCAGCCATCAAACGCTTTTCACCTAATACCGATAATCTTTGCGATCAAATATTACTAGCCAGTCAGAATAATATTTGTCAAAACAATGACTTAGCCAGCCGCTTTAAGATTACGCCTACAACTTTAAATTCAGCTCTTGATACTTATCGCTAAAATTATACAGGTTCAATAATTTCCTGGCCTTGAAAATAAGGAACTAGGGCTTTTGGTATCACGACTGATCCATCTTCAAGTTGATTGTTTTCTAAAATTGCACATAACGTACGGCCAATAGCTAATCCCGAACCATTTAAAGTGTGTACATACCGAGCTTTGCCACCATCATTGGGCTTGAATTTAATGTTAGCCCGTCTAGCTTGAAAATCAGTACAATTGCTACAAGAGCTGATTTCACGATATTTGTCTTGGGCTGGTAGCCAGACTTCAATATCATAACACTTAGCGGCACAAAAGCCCATGTCCCCACTACATAAAAGCATGCGCCGATAGGGTAATTCAAGTGCTTCTAAGATAAATTCAGCATTACTGACCATTCCTTCAAGTTCAGCAAATGAATTGTCAGGATGACAAATTTTTACTAATTCAACTTTATTAAACTGGTGCTGCCGAATATAGCCACGGGTATCTTTACCAGCGCTACCAGCTTCACGACGAAAGTTAGGGGTATAAGCACAATGATAAATTGGCAAATCAGCTTGCGCAATAACATCGTTAGCATAAAGATTAGTTAAAGGGACTTCGGCCGTTGGTACTAAAAACAAATCTTCATTATCAATTTTATAAAAATCACCGTCAAACTTGGGTAATTGACCAGTGCCAATCATGGCCTGTCGATTTACTAAAATGGGCGGGAAAATTTCTCGATAGCCTTTTTTTGCATGCGTATCAAGCATAAAATTCATCAAGGCTCGCTCTAGTCTGGCGCCATTGGTATTTAAGACTGTAAACCGGGAATGGGCTAATTTTACGCCACGTTCAAAATCGAATATATTTAATTTACTCCCCAATTCATAATGATGCGCTGGATTTTTAATTTTTTTGGGTTCACCAACACGTTTCATTTCAACGTTAGCGTTTTCATCTTCACCAGCAGGAACACTTTCGTGCGGTAAATTAGGTACGATTAACTGCAAGGCCAATAATTTTTCTTCAATGGTGTTTTTAAGATTTTCAATACTTTCGCGTTTATCCTTTAAATCTTTGCTTTCAGATTTAAGCTTATCAATGTCTTGCGGATTTAATTTTCCGGTTTTAAAGGCTTGCGAGATGTCATTAGTTCTTTTATTGCAATGTTCCCAATCATTTAAAGCCTGGCGATGCTCAAGGCTTAACTGCCGCAATTCATCAAGATTAAAATTGCCATTACGTCTTTGTAAAAGACTAATAACATAATCTGGATCGTCTTTTAATAATTTAAGGTCAATCATCCTTAAAACCTCCTCAAGTTCTTTTATTAATAATATCTGAACATTTGCGAAAAACTAAATATTTCATAGAAAATTCGGTAACATTTAATAACTCAATTTATAATTAAACTAAGAAATCATAATGAGGATATTAATCATGAATTCAACCAGAAATAAATCCGTAGCAATAGTTATTGCACCCCAAGATTTTCGTGATGAAGAGTTTAAATCACCATATCAGGCTTTAAACAATAACAATATTAAAA
>JAKAZS010000020.1 GCA_021815785.1 bacterium | reverse complement strand
TCCCAGTTCTTAAATATAAATGCAGCTAAATCTTTAGGGTATAAATGGTTCATTTTAAATGTTTCCTACGCATAAGTTAAATATTGCAAAATAATTAGTCATCATCACCACCACCGTCATCCCCACCACCAAAGCGCGAGAAAAATCCATGGCCATGACCACTACCACGATAAAATTGAGTAAATGAGTTAGGTTGGATTGAATTTAAATAAGCGCCAATTTGTCTGGCTTCATTTGGTGTAATTGGATTGTTACCGTAAGCATTCGCCATGGCACGATTATGCGGATAGATTAAAAACGTAGTATAAGCACATTTATAACCTTTACGAGCAATTTTATACAATGGTGGCGCTTCGCCACCACCATTCAGACTATGACAAGTCATACATGATGGGCCCCCATTCTTAAAGGGCAAAGACCCTGAATAAAGACCAGCGCCAGGCAAACTGGCACTACCAGGTAAAGTTATTCCGTTATTAGGATTTTTTGAATTAGGCATGGTTGAATTGCTTGCTTGAAGATACTGAATCAAACCATTGATTTCACTCTGACTTAAAGTACCAGCTTTACTTTGCATCCGAATAATATTTTTCTCCAAACTAGCTTTATCCCAATTTTTAACTACGACTAGATCTGGACCAACTTTAGGTCCAGATCCAATGCTATGACAGGCCGCACACTTTTGCTGAAAGGTAGTAGCACCATTATCGGATTGAGCCAAAACCATAACTGTAAAAGCAACATTTATAAAAATCAATAGGAAAAAAATTTTCATTAGGGGAATCCTTTTTGTTAAGGGAATTAAATAGTAGATTTGTTTTATTTATATTAAATACAAAATTCAATTTGATAATTTTGCCGATTATAATTTACTAGCTACCAGCCACCTCCATTAACATTACTGCGGGCTCGACTGGCAAATTCACGAGCTCGATTAGCATCAGCCCTGGCTCTAGCGGCATAATTACGACCAATTTCACTACCACTTTGACTATAGCTATAGGCTTGATCGCTAGCATATCGGGAATTTTGCGCATCCTGTTCAGCTTCATCGGCTGCACTTTGACGATATGATTTATCACTGCCACTACTAGCTCGATCACAGGCATTACGAGCTTGTTCTTCATAGTTTCTGGCTTTAAGCCAATAATTTCTTGTCGTCATATCAGCATTTTGACTATTAATATTAGCTGTATTATCAGGACTGACATTATTATTAGAATCAGTAATTTGATTTTGACCATTACCCAAAAACATTTTTAATAAATTAGCTCGGGCATATGGATTAACGCCATAAGACGAATTAGTGGTAGCACTAGGAGAATAGCTATTATTTACCGGGTAGTTATAAGGATAATTATTTACATTGGCATAATTGTTAGGCGAATTGTTAACATTGGCATTGGGATAATTTTTAGGACAATTTGCTTGACTATTAGTACTTTGCTCAAACTTGTCAAGCATGTTATTTAATTTATTATATTCCGAATTATTATTTTGAGCTATAATTATTTTAGCTGAATTGTTTTGATAACAATGTGCTATTTTTACTGAATTAGTCATATTTACGAAGGTTATATTGTTCAAAAAATTTTGCACAAAAACCTTGTTTTGATTTTGAAAATATATATTTAAAATAATTATAATTACTAGATTCATGTAAGTTTTCTAAATAAAAGTAAAAATAAGCATATTAGACAAAGGGTAAAATCTCATAATTACGGCCAAGTACGGCTTGACTATCAGCATTTAACCATTTATCAAGAATCGTTGCATAAATACTACGAAAATCAAGATCATGTTTTAAATTACCACTGTCTAAACTACTTAAACTTGGATATTGCCCATATAAATTGCCTTTGATTTTTGATCCAATAATCAAAACTGGCTGACTAGTTCCATGATCGGTACCTTGACCATCATTTTGACTGGGGCGACGACCAAATTCAGAAAATATCAAAGTCATCACATTATCACTTACTTTATGGGCTTCAAGATCCTGATGAAAAGCATATAAAGAATCACTTAAATTTTTAAGCAAATTGGCTTGTTGATATGCCTGATTTGCATGCGTATCAAATCCCGATAAAGATAAGTTATAGATGCTCGATTCACAATTATTGGCAATTAAACAAGCAATATATTTTAATTTATTGGCAAATTCATTATTCGGATAAGTAGTCAGGATTTTATAGTTAGCCACCATATCAGGAATTTTAAATGTTGATTCAAGCGCACCAATGCCAGTATGTTTAATTAAATTTAAATCGCTATTTTTGGTGCGAAAATTTTTATAAATTGATTTAAAAGCCTGAATCTGACTTTGTTCATCATTTTGGAAATGGCTATCTACATTAAATTTGAAATCGGGGAAATTTGCAATTGAAGGTACAATAATTTTGTTAGCACTTAAACTTTTTGGTAAAGCTAAATCTAAATTTATGCCCGGAAACAAATTATCATCTGAAGCAGTTTCATCAATGTATCGTCCTAGCCAACCAGTTGATGCTATACTATTAGGGTAGGCTGTCTGCCAAATTTCTAAAGAGCGAAAATGTGAAAGGTTTGGATTAGGATAACCAACGCCCTGGATAATTGCCAGTTGTTTATCCTGATATAATTTAGCAAATTTTTCAAGACTTGGATGAAATCCAATTTGATTATTTATTTGAATTACTTCATTCTGTCTAATACCAATCCTAGGTCTTAAATCATAATATTTACCATCGCCATAAGGAATAATAGTATTTAAGCCATCATTTCCGCCTAGTAACTGGATTACCAATAATACATTTTTAGTTTTATTAGCCTGCGGTTTGGCTAAAACATTTAATAATTGGGTTGAATCTAATAAGGCCACGGATAAACCAAGCCCCGCTTTTAAAATATTTCTTCGCGATATTTTCATATTAATTCCTTATATTTATGCAATGTTGTACATTGGTGAAGTTAAAAACAAATGAATTATTCCTCTAAGTTTAGCATCTAATTTTAAATCATCCCAAGATGTAAAATTTATAATGTCATTATTATTGTCATTATCATTTAGATAATTACAGAAACTTTGATGTATATCCGGGTTCATATCATTATCAATAAACAATTCCGAAAAATAACTTATTAAATCATTACTAGTATTTAAGTTGTATTTTTTAATAAGGATAGTGGGAAGAATGTAATCATTTTCTAAATTATCCATTTTATTTTGAATAATTTGATTGGCAAAATTATAGCGAGCTAATAAGGTATCCGAAGCAATCCAGGCCGTACCACCATCCCAACCTTTCACACTTGGTGGATAAAACAGATCCTGACCCATAGATGCTAAATATTTTGGTAAATCGCTAGTTATTTTTTTCTTCTCTAGTGTTTTTATAGTACCAATAGCATATTCAACAGGGCTTTTAATTTTGTTTCGATAACAGACTGGCGACTTAAATTCATCATGGTTAAACAAGGTATAAAGCATAGTTGTAATGTTACCGTTGTTTTTTTTATAAGTAAGTGCCAGGTCATTAACAAGGCTGTTACTAGGTTTATCACTAGCAAAAAATTTACACAATTTATAAGCAATAAAATTAGCACATTGAGGTTGATTGGCTAAAATTTTAACGATATCATTACCATTAAATTTACCAGTTTGTTCAAGATAAATCTTTTCACCATAATCATGTTGGTTCTTATCAAAATAGAAATTAAAGCCGCGACTATGATAGCCAGTAAAAGCTCGGGCGCCCTGTTTGACATCTTCTTCGGTATAATGACCAATACCAAGCGTAAATAATTCCATGACTTCACGGCTAAAATTTTCATTAGGCTTGCCAACGTTATTTTCTTGATTATCAAGCCAGCGTATCATCGCAGGATCATATAGCATAGCCTGTAACAAATCTTTAAAATGACTTAGTCCTTTATTCCTAAAGGTTTGATTTTGAAAATACATTAAGGGGGTTTGATTAACTTTAGCATTTGATGTAGCAAAATGGCCGTGCCAGAATAACGTAATTTTTTCTTGCAAAGGGTTTTTCGTAAAAGCCATTTTCATTAACCACCACCGTTTTACATTTTCAATGTTGGTAAAATCAAAATTCTCTTTACTTAAAATATCATTTAAATCATTGTCATTATGTGGATCTGGATATAAAAGGTAATCAACACTTGGGCCATAGCCTAAATTTTGAAAAAAATCCAAGTCCATTTGGTTATAGCCAAAGCCAGCTCTTCTTAGTAAATGTTGAATTAAATATTCATTGTGATTAGTTGTTTTCATAGTCTTATTGATTTTTAAAATGACAACATAGTTTTTTACTTAGGTTTTCCAGCTTTCGAAACTACTTTATTTGTTTAGTCTTGGCTTAGGGCAAAATTCAATTCAGTTGGCGCAGGAATATAAGTACCATTGCGAATTGCCTTTAAGGATTCAATTTGTTTTGGGGTTAATACAGCATAGACTTTAAGATCACCAATTTCATCTTGCGCTTTAATCTGATCATTTAACAAATTAATTTGGGCACGTAAAACATTTATCGGATTTGTTAGACTATCATTACTGGTTTTATTCATTTCCATTGTTGTAATTTCTTTCCTTAATCCATTTATTCTTTCTTGGTAAGGCAAAATAAGTTTTCGATAATCTTTATTAATTTTATTAATATCATCAATTTGGGCTTTGGCTAAATCTGAAACAGATAACGCGTAATTTTGCCAAAACCGATTACCATAATTACTGTGTTTGTTGGCCGAAGCTAAACTACTGCCGTTAGGCGTAATATATTCCGGAATATGCGTATTAGTAAAAATATTATCATTAGCTAAAGTCTTTAATGGATACAAATAAAAAGCTAAAGCAATACTTAAAAACAATTTCAGTTTCATAATCTTAAATTTAAAAATTTTATTAATAACTATATATTTAGATCATGCCCAAAATTTTCCCAGTAAAGATTAAATTATAAAAAAATTAATCTTTACTTTCTTATATATAAATCGCCAGCATTATCTTTACAAGCCAAAGTCCAATTAGGATCAATACTTAAAAATTCGGTAAGTTTGGCATTTTTGGGAAATAGTACCCAATTTATCTTTAATTTTGCAAGATCTTTAGCCCAGGATTTTGTAACTAAACTAATATGGGCATATTGAAAATAATGTTTTTCGCCGTAAAAATCCGCCCTATCATCAATAAACAGTTTTATATGCGTTTTATAATAAATATAACCACCCCAGTTGTCATAAGTAAAACCTTGATTAGCCGGCAAATGATTGTTAATTATATAGTCTAAAGTTTTAGTGGGCATAGTTTTATCATTAAAATGACATTCCAATATTGGCTTATCCTTAAAATTAAGGTTAAATATAGCAATTAGACTAAAACTAATAATTAGTAGTATTGGTAAAATATGCATTCGACAAATTAGCTCAATTTCACTAATACTTGTATCTAAAGTTATTAAATAATTCCTGAATTTCAAATACAAGTTATTTAGATTTTGCTCAACAAAGCCAAATGTAAAATTGCTATAGAGAATTCCCAAATCTGGCAAACAGCAAATCACAAATAAAGGAATAAATCTGATACTGGTTAACATTAAATTAAAAAACAACACAGTTACAATAAATTTTGGCAATGATATTTTTTTTAAACTTAAACAAAAACCAATTAACCAAAACACTAAGATAATCTGAATACAGCTAGATGCTAACTGACCATGAAATTCGGGAGAGCCATATTCCTGGGTTGCCGCTAGAATTTTTGAACCTTTAAGATAATGAAAAATATAGTGATATAGCTTAATGCCATAAGGATTTATAAACGTCATGATAAAACCAAGCAAACCCGAGACCAAAAAGCCTTTAGTTAGATTAAGCATTTTTTGTCGGCTACTAGCCTGATTATTAATTAAACCAAGCAGTAAAGAGCTTACAGCATAAACCAATATCAACAATAAGCCTAAGAGGAAACTAGGGTGACAGTTAGTATAAAAGACTATAACTGGCAGGATAATTATCAGCATTTTTTTTAAAGTGATTTCACCAGCATAAAATTTTTCCAAAACTGTAATTAAGGTAAAAATGCAGATATAACTGAAAATATGTGGTCGCGCCAACCAATGTATGGATGAAGCCAAGGCACCAATCGTAATAAAAATTACACTTAAAAAAATGTGGCAACCAGCTTTTCTTAATTGATTATAAAGTAACAAAAACAAGCCCGAAATAATTGTGCTAATAAAAACAGCCAGTAAATTTAATCCGCCAATTTTAACCAAACTGGCCATTATCAAGTCAGATAACCATTCATAAGGAATCCAATTTTTGCCTTCCATAGTGTAAGATAAAAAATCTTTAGTGGGGATTTGACCGTGATTGAGGATAAAGTCACCACAAGCCAAATGCCATCCTGTAGAACCGTCACTAAATATAAATGTTGGTATCGTGATTAATAAAAGTAAAAAAATCATGACAAATAAAATATCACCAAAACTGGGCATAATTGATAATTTTTTATACATGCTTATTTAATTATCCCCTTTAAATTATAGCTACCACATTGATATTTCAATTTAATTTTAATTGTTTCAAAAAGCATTTTTACAGAATCAGTAATTATATTAACTTTTGAACCTTCGACATTATGCCAGTTTATCGCAATTTCATCAATTCGGTATTTAAGTTGTTTGGCTAAAAACAAAGTCTCAATATCAAAGGAATAACCATTAATGGTACTAAAAGAGAATATCTGCTTGGCGACTTCTTGTTTATATAGCTTGAAACCACATTGAGTGTCATAAAAACCTGGTAAGAGCAATGAGTTTATAATTAAGCTATAAATCCGGCCAATAAATTTGCGATAAGTTAAGGCTTCAACATGTCGACTAGTATCAGGTTTAGCTCTCGAACCAATAGCAATGTCATTGCCCGTCATAAGCGAAGCTAAAAGCTTAGGCAGCTCAGTTATTGGTGAACTGCCATCAGCATCATCAATTAAGATCAGATTAGCTTGAGCTTTTAAGACGCCCTGTCTTATCGCAAACCCTTTGCCCGAATTCTTCTGATTATCAATTAAACTTACATTTACATGTGTTTGAACGAATTGCTTAACTAAATTAGCAGTGTTATCACTGCTACCATCATTAACCACGATAATTTCAAAACTTGAAACCGTTTTGGTTAAAAAATCATGAACATCAATTAAGGTTGGCAGTAACCTTAATTCTTCATTATAAGCAGGAATAATAACAGCAATTTCGTTCATCCTTAAAAGTATAAAGCATTAATTCTCGTTAAAGCTCAATCAAGTCATAAGTTTTAAGCTGGTTATTTACTTAAACAAATTTAATTTTTATTAGAATAGGGAATTTAAGGCAATCTGATATTTCTGGGCATGCATTTTTTCGACTTTTTTCAGTACCGCAAAACGCTTAGCTGCCTTACGAAACAATTCAGCATGAAGTCTAGATTCTTGACTTTGGTCTTGAAATTCTTGTAAAGCTTCTAATTCTCCTTCTTGACGGGCACTGGCTTCAAAATCAGGGTACATTTCATTACATTCATACAACTCACCATCACGGGCAATTTCTAAAAGTTTACCAATTGACATTTGATCTATCGGATAAAGTAATTCCAGATGCGCAAAGGCATGTCCAGTCTCTTGATTGGCTGTGTCTTCAAATATTTTAGCTATTTCATTATTACCAAATTCACGAGCCAATTTAGCAAAGTAAAGATATTTACGGTTAGCCATAGCTTCTCCAGCAAAAGCAGTTTCAAGGTTTTGGAAAGTCTTTGAATTTTTAAGATTATTTATATTTTTCATATTTACGTACTCCTTATAATAATTATAAAATTAGAATTCTTCTAAATGGTATTGTAAAAAATTTTGCTACCGTTAATAAAAAAACTTGCTAGTACTCGGTTTCAACTTTGAGACAAACCATCTAAAGATGGCAACGCCAATGCAGTTTGGAATTATAACGTATTATAGCTATTCTACTAATTCGCCATAAAAGGTTATATGGTAGTTAGTAATTTTAAATTTCTGCTTAGGGTTTTTTAAGAGATAATTTTCCACTAACTGTTCTGATAATAATTCATACGGTTCAACATCAATAATTTCACCAGTTTGCGTATTAACAAAATGATGATGATTAGTAATATTTTTATCATAGCGGACTTTATTCGGCTCAGTAAAGACTTCTTTGATAATTCCCACTTTAACTAAAACCTCAAGACTATTATAGACAGTGGCCAAGGATATTGGCATTGGTAATTTATTAGCCACGGCCTGGTAAATCTCTTCAGCCGTTGGGTGGCTAGTAGTATTTAACAGATATTCAGCAATTGTCAGCCGTTGAGGGGTTGGCTTTAAATTGTGTTCAAAAAAGTATTTATTAAGGTCGAAATTATTCATAATATAATGTAATTTTCAGCTCAGGATGGATGACCGTTATAATTAAAGAGAATAAACAATATTGAATGGGTGATGACGATTTGACAATTGATTATATTTAGCTATTTAGATAATGCAATGAAGGTTTTCTTATTTCCGGTAAATAGTTTAAAATTAAATTAGGAAAGTAAATTAAAACTATTCTATATTTAGAATAATTCTAAATCATATCTTTGTCAATACAAATTATGGTCAAAACTACAATTGTTAAATAAATTTAATAATTATTTACTGGCGGTTAATCTTTTCGGTCGATTACTTGGGCTTAATTGTTTAATTGCTTTTATATCATTAATGATTCAATTACCTGGCTTAATTAGCGATCATGGCTTATTTCCGGTTAGTAAAATCTTTACTCACACTGAAATAATGCAGTCAAATTGGTTTATTTGTCCAAGTTTAGTTTGGCTTATGCCAAATTTGACGGCTATGATATTTTTGGGTTTTTTAGGTACGGTTCTAGCTTCTTTAACCATGTTTGGTTATTTAAGAGGCTTAGTCTTTTTGTTAATGTATATTCTTTATTTAAGTCTATGTAAAGCCTGTGGCCCTTTTACCGAGTTTCAATGGGATGCTTTACTTTTAGAAAGTTGTTTTCTAGCAGTATTCTTATATCCTTTTAGACTTGGTTTAAGAAGCCCACAAGCCAATATTGCCAAACCAAATCCATACATCTTACCATTGTACTGGTTTTTATTATTTAAATTAATGCTTGGCTCAGGATTGGTTAAATTAACCAATGGTGATAATAGCTGGATGCAATTGCAGGCCTTATGGTATCATTTTGCGACCCAACCATTACCTAATCCTATTGCTTATATTTTTAATCAATTGCCCCATATGCTGTTAGATTTAGGAGTTATCTTAGTTTTGGTAATTGAACTAGTTTTCCCCTTTTTTATTTTTATTAACCAGAGGCTAAGGATTTTAGCTGCCGGTTGCTTTATTTTTCTTCAACTATTAATAGCCTTTACAGGTAACTATGCATTTTTTAATTTACTTACAATTACCCTAAGTATTCTCTTATTAAATGATGAATTTTTAACTAAAATCATACCGCACCAATTCCTTAATTTAATTCAGCTTAAATTGCCCCCAACTAAGTCAAACCTTATAACAACTAGTAAAAATAATATTCAAAATTTAAACCCTGAATTACTAACATTAATATCATCCGAAGATAGTAAATTAAACAGTCGTAAAGGATTTCAACTTAATAAACTTGGTCATATTTTTAAGCTCTGTCTGCCTCTAAGCCTATTAATGTTAGGCATAATTAAATTAGGGCATAGCTTAAATTTAGTTTATGAATTACCGTTTAGCCAAATTATTGAAAATACAATTGATCCGTTTTTAATTGATAATAGCTATGGCTTATTTGCCGTTATGACTAAAACGCGACCAGAAATTATTATTGAAGGCAGTTGTGATGGCATTAATTTTTACGAATATACTTTTAAATTTAAACCTGGTCCATTAAACCGTGTGCCACCAATAATTGCACCATATCAGCCAAGGCTTGACTGGCAGTTATGGTTTATCGCCCTGGATGAAAATAACCTATCCCCAATATTAAAGAATTTAGTTTCAGCATTAATGCAAAATTACCAACCCGTTTTAGCGCTCTTGGATAAAAACCCCTTCCCTGATAAACCGCCAACCATAATTAAAGTTTATCTTTATGATTATCATTTTACTAATTTTAAGCAATTACTTAATACTGGAAATTTCTGGACTCGAGACCATAAACGGGAATATTTTGAAGTAAAAAAACAAATATTTAAACAATGACTAAATAAATATAGACTGGATACAAATATCCTTAAATAATTTGCTTAACCATATAAATACAGGTAATTTACATCGTCTGCTATAATATAAATTAAACAATAATTACTATTTTACTAATCAAGATTTTTATGTTAATCTTTTTAAGTAATTTTATCAATCTAGACAAAGCCATCCAAATAGCTAGTCTAGCAATAAATCTTACCGAAAATATATTAAATTTCGAAAATATGCATTTATTTTTACTTAAACAAAGGAGATAAGATGAAAATTGAGCTTTTTATGGAAAACCCAACTGACAGCTTCTATCAGCCAATACATGCTGATCAAGTCACGACTAGATTAGGTGCTAAAACAGCCTATAAACCAACTAAGACTCATAGTTTCATGAACAATAAAATTGATGGTTTACTGGAATTGCCGGATGGTCAGGTTGAAATAAAGCTGTCAATTCGCAAAGAAGATAATTTAGGTTTTCTTTTGTTAAATCGTATATCAGGGCAGGTCTATTGTTTGGATCATCAAGCTTTGAATGTAGTGGAAAAACTTATGTCGGGCAATACTCCAGCAGCTGTTTCAAAAGATCTAGCTTTAACCGAAGAATCAGTTTATAAAGTTGTAGATATTTTAAAGAATGCCTAAACCTATTTAATAGCAAGATACTATTAAACTCAATTAGTAATAAATCTTGTTACTGTAGGGCTGTTAGTTAAAATGATAAAAATAAAGTCAACTAAATAAATCAATTGGTTCCTTGGTTAATTATATTGACAAAATAAAACAGGTTATTAATACAAAATTATGTTATCAGGCCCTTTATCAGTACTATTAGAAATTAACTCTAAATGCCAGTTACAATGTCAATATTGTAGTGCCGCTCCGTTCAATGGGAGCCAATGGTCGATAGCTAGAGCCATTACCCTAATTGAAGAACTTGGTAAATTTCCAGTTTGGGCAATAACTATATCTGGAGGTGAACCCTTGCTTTATCCACATTTATTAACATTGATTGAAACTTGTTTTAAGGCAGGAATGAGACCAATCATTAATACTAATGGCTTAAAATTATTGGATGAAACAATTTTACAAGGTTTAATTAGTCTTAAAGACAAAGGTATTGAATTTACTTTATCACTAAGCTTGGATTCACCAATACCAAAAGAAAATGATAGTTTTCGCAGCCGGGGTTTAGAAGTTATGGCAGCTATTGACAAAGCCATTGCAACAGGTCTTGATTTAACACTTTCAACTGTTGTCCATAAAGGGAATTTACATTCAGCCTTACAAATTCCAGAAGTTTTTCATAAAATTCGCCAATTTCGCTATTCAGCAGTTGTCGTAAAACATTTATCCAGCAACACAGCTTCTAAGTTATTAGTTGAAGATAAAGAGATGCAATATTTCTGGCAAGAAGCTAGCAAATTACAGAATAAATACACAGAATCACGTATTTTACTGCCCTTTCGAGTTAATGGTTCACAAGTAACAAATACTCATATCAATAACATTCAAAGAAATTGTTATTGTGGATTTACCAGTTGCGTAATTGATTCTTCCTTTAATGTTTATCCCTGTGATTGGGCACGAACGGAAACTGTAAAAATGGGTAATGTTGAACATCACTCTTTAAAAGATGTCTGGCTAAGTCAACAATCTGAAACCGTAAGGGCTTTATCACAAACTAAGCATTTATGTTTGTCATAAAATGGTGCGGTGTTTTTTAATAATAATTTTGGTTGCTAAGATTTGATATAATATAAAGTAATTCTGAATTTTAAAGATTTTGGTAACTCCAATTAGTATAACTACCAATTATAAAAAGATTCTTGTTTTTCTTGGTCTGACATTTGGTCTAGATTGGGGCTTAGCCATAACCTATTTTACTTTAGGCAATAGTATAAATTCTAAATTATTTTTGCCTATGGCTTTAATTTATATGATGATACCAGCTACTGTTGCCATTATAGTTCAGAAATTTATTTATAAGCAACCCGTCAAATGCCCTTTAGCCATAAGCCTAAGATTAAACAGGTGGTTTGCCGTAGCATGGTTTTTACCATTTATATTGGCCATTTTTAATATTTTGACAGATAGCTTAATAGTTACCTCGCACAGACAGCCTAGCTTATTTCATCTAGGCATGTCTATATTTAGCATATTAACGATTAATACTTTTTTCACGTCGATGTTTACATTTGGTGAAGAATTAGGCTGGCGTGGTCTGATGCTTGGTGAATTAAAAAGTTTAAGTTTTTTTAAAGCCAATCTGATTATTGGAATTATATGGGGTATTTGGCATGCACCATTAATTTTGGCTGGCTATAATTATCCACAGCACCCTAAAATCGGGTTAGCTTTATTTGTTGTTCAATGCATTCTTTTAAGTAATATTTTTAGCTATTTACGCATTAAGGCTAAATCAGTTATAGCAAGCACAATCGTTCATGCAGCTTATAACGCTAGTGCGCCATTGGTGTATATGTTTATTAATAATGGCAATGATTTGATAATTGGTGTTTGTGGTATTTGTGGCATTATTGTTTTATTGATAGTAAATATTATTATTTATTTTTTTGACAGGAATTTAAACGCTTTACTTCATGACAGCCAGCAAGGTTGAGATTATTCATACTGTAAGATAATTTTCCACTCGGGGTTAATGACCGCCATTATTCAAGGAAATAAATTATATTGAAAAATTGTGTTAAGGCAAGTTAATTATTTATAAACCCACGCCAGAAATAAGTTTTGCCATCAGAACTTGTTAATAACCATTTAGCTATATGGTTTAATATTCATTACCAATGGGAATAACATAAGTAAAGGTATATGAGGGTCAAGATATGGATAAATTTGAAGACTTTACACCTAAGCCTAAAAGCTCAGATAATTCTGCAAAAAAATTAAATGGTATAAATATAATTGCTCAACAATATCAATCAAATTCACCTAATGGCAGTGATGTTTCCCAGGCTGATTTTAATGCCGTAAAATATGCTCCGGAAATAATGAAACAAGCAGTTGAAAATTTAGTTAAAACCGAATACCAAGATCTTAAAGATAAAATTGAAAAAGTAATTAAAGAAATCCCCTAAATACTTATTTAAAGTTTAACTTAGCTAACTTAAACTTTAAGTCTTATCATAAACGGATCGAATTAAGCTTTAAAGACGTGTATGTTATTTTGACTACACTTATCCAACGTGAACAAAAGGTCTCTGTTTTGGCTCATGTTCACATTCACGTAAAATTTCTCGGGTTACTGGAGCAGTTTCGCCTTCACCTAAAAATAAATATTTTAAAATATACATAATGGGATTGCCTTCAGTCCAGCCCATATAGACATGAGGTCGTTGTCCAGTGATATCACGTATATGAAGCAATAAAGCCGCTATTGCGTTAGGTACAGCCTGGCACTTGCCTCTTAAGACACGATACTTGCCTTTGCGTACACCTTGAACTTCAAAAACATCAGAGCTAAATTCAGAGGCATCACCTAATTTTACTTCTAAAAAGATCAAGTGATCTGGCGGGATATTGTGTAAATCACAAACTTCTTTTTCTTTTTGCATATAATTAGTACCACCAGGACGATGGGCGACAATTCTAATAACATCACTTTTGGCTTCTTCAATAAATTCACGGGCGGTATTATCGAGCACTACTCTTTGAACTCTAAGTTCAGTAGCTCTTAGAGCGCGAGAACTTAACGAAGATATTAATATCGCAACGATAAAAAAGGTAGCAATATGAAGGCCGTCTGGCCTTTGAATAATATTATTTATGGCAGTGTAAGTTAAAATTATAGTTACGATACCAAAGAATAAACGCTGCCTGAATTTTGACCAGACGAGTAAAGTAACGGCTAGTCCAGCTGAAGTCATTAACACCAAAACCCCAGTTGCATAGGCGCCAGCCTGTAAGTCAACATTTGCCTTAAAGATTAGGGTAACAAAAACCCCAACCAAGGTAAAAAATACCACGAGCGGTCTAATTGATCGAGCCCATTCTGGTGCCATGCCATATCTTGGCAAATATCGCGGCACGAGATTTAGCAACCCAGTTAAGGCGCTAGCTCCAGCAAACCATAAAATTAAAATGGTCACAAAATCATATAAACTGCCAAAACCATGACCTAATAAATTATGCGACAAATACGAAATAGCTCGGCCGTTAGCTTTGCCACCTTCAATAAATTCATTAGCGGGTATTAACACGCTAGTTATAAAAGTAGTGGTAATCAAATAAAAACTCATAATTACGGCAGCTACTAATAATAATTTATGGGTATTTTTAATTCGTCCAACTGGATTATCCGGAGTATCACTGTCATGACCTTTAACTAAAGGCATTACCGCTACCCCAGTTTCAAAGCCCGACATGCCAAGCGCTAACTTTGGAAAGGCTATTATCGCTAAACCAATAATTTTTAAAGGATTAGGATAACTAGTAAATAAATTAGTAATCCAAGCATTGACAAAAATTGGATGTTGCCATAATTCTTTAAATCCAGCAAAAACAACAATAAGATTTAAAAACAAATAACTAGAAACCAATAATACTGATACAGATATAGCTTCAGTAAATCCCAAAAGGAATATACCGCCTAAAAATACCAGTAATAATAAAGTAACTAATACTGGTGATAAATGATAAGCTCTTAAGAGTGGATTCTCGACAAGGTGAGCGGTAGCATCAGCAGCTGATAATGTTATCGTAATAATAAAATCCGTAGCGGCAAAGCCAAGCAAACATAAAATCAAGGCTTTACCCTGCCAGCCTGGCAAAAGATTTTCCAGCATAGCTAGTGAGCCTTGACCATTAGGACTAGCTTTAGCAACTTTAAAATATACCGGTAAAACACCAAAGAGAATTAAGGCAACTAAGAGTAATGTAGCTAACGGAGCTAAAGCTCCAGCTGCTAAAGCTGCTATTCCTGGGGTGTAGCCAAGTGAGGAAAAAAGATCAACACCAGTTAAACACATAGTGTTTATCCATAAGTGAACTTTATGATGTCCTGGTGAAAGACCTTCTTTATTTTTAAGCTGCCCTTCAAAAAACCAGGATTTAAAATTTTCCTTAAAAATATTTATACTCAAAATATATGAAATTCCTTTAATTTAATTATGGTCAACAATTTTGACAGGTTGATACTTTCTTTATAAACTAAAATTTTAGTATAAGTTTTTAATTAAGTGTTTAATTCGTAAATTAATCACAAAAATTATTCTTAAATTAATTATTTTGGTTAAAAAGGCTAAAATTAATTGAGTATTATGAGAAAGTATCTTTAATTTATGAAATTTATTGCCGTAACTGAACAACCTGAGCTAAAGTATTCACGTGCCCGCCTAAGTGATGTCAAGAAAATTATCGCTAATGTCAATAACAAAATAAAAACCAGTTTTACCGAACAACCTCAAATTATTATTGGTTTTATCAGCAAGTACTATAGTAGTCATTATGAATATGTGAGTTCTCAAGTAATGGCAGTCTTAAAACCCAAGCTTTTTATTGGCTGTAGTGCGGAGGATATTGTCAGCTCAGGAATGGAAGTCAAGGATGCGATGACTTTCCTGATTGCCAATTTAGATGAAGTCCAGGTAAATGTTTTTCACATAAATGATAGCGATTTACCCGATGAAGATGCTTCACCAATGGCTTGGGAAGAATTAATTAAAGTTAAGGCTAGCGACAAGCCTAAATTTTTACTTTTTCCTGAACCTTTCTCATCTTCAGCTGATTACTTAGTTAAAGGCTTAGATTATGCCTATCCAAATTGTGTCAAAGTCGGTGGAATTCCAAGCGGCGGTTATGATCCTCAGGAAATTGCTTTATTTTACAATGACCAAGTCTTTTATGAAGGGATTTTGGGGATAACATTAGTTGGTAATTTATCC
Source organism: bacterium (assembly GCA_021815785.1). GTDB lineage: Bacteria > Cyanobacteriota > Vampirovibrionia > Obscuribacterales > JAKAZS01 > JAKAZS01. The sequence goes on along the minus strand of JAKAZS010000020.1, from coordinate 20,724 downwards.
ATTGATACTATCCTTGCCCACAGTTATAAACCAATTGGCAAAAGTTATGTGATAACCAAAGCTGACCGAAATTATTTATATGAATTAAATAATCAAAATGCCTTAACTGTAATCAAAGATCTTTTGACTTCATTAAATGAAAACGAACGTGAACTTTCCAAGAAATCTATGCTAATTGGAATTCTCGGCAATGAATTTAAAACCGATATTGCCAGTGACGACTTTTTAATTCGTGAATTAGTTGGTTTAGAAATTAATCATGGTGCATTAGTTGTTGGAGAATTTTTACAAACTGGCAAAACAATTCAATTTCATGTCAATGATTCAGCTCTAGCTATCGAAGACTTAAGATTTAAGTTAAATAATTATCGTAAGACACATAATTTGGATAGTGATCAAACAGCCGCTTTAATATTTTCTTGTTTAAGTCGTAAGGATAATTACGGGTATAATCAAGATGGAAGTTATTTTAAAGATTATTTTAAAAATATTCCACTAATTGGTTTTTTCGGTAATGGTGAAATTGCCCCAACCGAAAATCAAACCTTTGTTCATGGCTATACAACATTAATATGTATAATTAAGAAAGAAGGTCAATAATTAAATTCTTAATTTATTGGTTTTAAATTAGTAAAACTTAAATCTGCTGAGGTCTAAATGTTAATAAAACAATTAATTACCCGAATTTTTATAATATCTTTACTCTTATTAAATGCCAACTTGGTTATCGCCAATGAAACCAATTCAATTAACAAGGCACAAATAGACAGTTTTTTAAACGTCGTAAAAACTGAAATGCCTAATAATTGGCAGCCACCTAGTGGCAAAAACATGGTTCAAGCAATAGTTAATTTGAATAATGAAGGCAAAGTTCTTGATACTAAAATAACTAGTACGCCTGATAATAAATTAGCTAAAGCAAGTGCACTTAAGGCCATTCAGGCTACAAAATTCCCTAAATTAGCCGTTAGTCCAGATAGCAAAATCATCTTAACTTTAGGTTTTGATTCTAATTTTTCCGCTCATGGTGATGGCAAGGCTGGTATGACTTGTAAATTAGAGGTAAGGCAAATTACCAAAATAATTACTAAAACCCCAAAAAAATAATTTCCAAACTACTAAAAAAACAATTAAGTAAAACTCAACTTATCAAGCCATTCATCATTTATGTCAAAGTTTGAAATAACTTCGCTAACATCATCATGGTTTTCCAGAATATCAATTAGTTTGATTAATAGTTTAGCCTGGTCAAAAGTTTCAATTTCCTTAATTAAAGTTGGTTTAATTTCAATATTAGCATTAATAATTTTAGCTATTGGTTCAAGTTTATTTAATAGATTGTTGAAATCATCATTCTGACAATAAATAAAAATGACATCCTCATTACTATCATCGATATCTGTTGCAGCCAATTCAATTGCCGTATTGATAATTGTTTCAAGATCGCCAGTTTTTTTTATTTCAATAACACCTTGTTCAATAAACATCCAGTTGACACAGCCAGTATCGCCTAAATTTCCTCCATATTTACTAAAGTAACTACGAACATCTCCAGCAGTGCGATTACGATTGTCAGTTAAACATTTAACCAAAACGGCTACGCCACCAGGACCATAGCCTTCATAAATTAAAACTTCCATATTGCTGTTACTAGACGCTCCTGCACCTTTTTCAATGGCTCGATGAATATTATCATTAGGAACTCCTTCAGATTTAGCCTTGTCAATAGCAGTTCGCAAACGAATATTCATATTGGGATCGCTACCACCTAATTTAACCGCTGTCATGATTTCAGCTGACAACTTAGCGTAAGTAGCTCCTTTTTTAGCATCCACGACGGCTTTTTGCCGCTTAATATTAGCCCATTTTGAATGACCTGACATACGTTTGTATCCTCATTGTTTAAAATTATGCTGTTTTTCTTGTCAATAGTATAAAATTATTTTTTAGAAAATATAAAAAATTTAAAGTTTACTTAAAATTACACTATGAGACTAGGATCCTATGAAAATATTTGAGAAAAATTTATATTTGGCAATTTTAAGCTTTTATATATTGAATAATAATATGGTAAAGTCCAATGAACTTACTAATTCGATTCAAAACTGGCAAAATAACAGTTTCATTGCTGCTAAAAATACCAAAAAATTAAAAGGCCGCATCGACCAAGAAGAAACTGCGGCAGATGATTTAATGTTACAAGGGAAATATACTGAAGCCACTAAGGTTTATAAAAACGTAGTAGCAAAGCACAAAGATAGTCAAACGGCAGCTGTAGGATTAGGGATGTCTTATGCCAAACAATTTAAACTGGATGCAGCTGAAGCACAATTTGATAAAGTCTTAGCTAAATACCCGAATAATTGCCAGGCACATGCAGGCAAAGCGATGGTTTTATTTAATCGTTTACAGTCATCTTCAACTACGGTGATAAAAAATCGTGACGCTATGCTCAACCAAGCCCAATCTGAGTGCAACCTTGCTTTACAAGGAGATCCTGGGATGCCAGAAGCCCACTATTATCTAGGCATGATTTATAAGGATGAAGGTAAATACCAAGATTCGATTACTGAATTTAATGACGCCATAAAAAATGACCCCAAATATTCTGAAGCTTATTCAGGCCGTGGTCTGGATGAATTAAAAACCAACGATATCGCAAAAGCCATGGAATCATTTAAGAAGGCCATTGACATTAATTCGGGTAATTCTACTGCCCATTATGGACTTGGTGAAAGTTATTTACAGCAAGGTATGTTAGATCAAGCTTTAAAGGAATTAAATACATCTTTGTATCAGAACCGCAACTCGGCTCCAGTTCACTTAGCGATGGGACAGGCTTATAATGCTCAAGGCAATAATGTAGCGGCGATTAAAGAATTTCAAGAAGCTATCAGAATTAAACCAGAAAATCCCGGAGCATATATAGGTATTGCTAAAATTCGTGAAGATCGAGGCGACTTAGAATTATCGATTGCAGAGTTACGTTCGGGGCTAGAACTTATGCCTAATAATTCAGATTTAAGATTAAAAATTGGTGAAGAGTCTTTAAAAGCTGGCAAATTAAATGATGCTATTAAAGAGTTTGAGAATGTTTTAAGTATTGATCCGCAAAATTCGCTAGCCGCTCAAGGACTAACTAGAGCCTATTACTTAAAGGCCAACCGTGAAGCCAGTGGTGCCTTTTTTGCTTCTAATGAGTTTGAACAGGCACAAACTTTAATTGACAAAGCGGTAGCCATGAATCCTAACAATATGGAATTACGATTAGCCCAGGCCAAAATGCGAGCGTTATCAGGAGCCAAAGTCGATTTAGCCAATTTACCTAAACCCACCAGTGATGGTGAGCGAATTGCCTATGCTGAGGCTTGCCTAGCTTCGAACAACTTTGCCCAGGCTAATGATGAAATGAATATGGTTATTAATAATGCCAAAACAGCTAATGATACTTTTGCCATTGCTGATTTAGCTTTAATGATTAAAGATCTACCTGCAGCTAAACAAGCTTATCAGAAAGCTTCTACATATCCTGAGGCTCAAGCCAGGGCTAATCGGGGCTTAGACAGTGTCGCTAAAGCTTATGATGGCGCCCGTCAAGATCTTACCTTAGCTAGTGATTTAGCTAGTAAGCGTCAATATGCTAGTGCCGTTGATAAATATAACAGTGCTATTTTTAACAATCCACTTTCTGCTGATAGTCGTTATGGCTTAGCCATGGTTTTAGAGAAAGAAACCCCACGCACCAGTGCTAAGTATAAAGAAGCAGTAGTACAATTGCGAGCATATTTAGCCTTATCGCCAAATATGCCAGCCAAAGAAGTTGAAAAACTAAATAAGAAAATTGAAAATTTAAGTGAAAAAGCTTATAAATTAGAATTAAAAGAAAAACGTGAAAAAGGCATTAATTAAATTAAAATTCTTGTGAAAAGTAAATGGCAAAATAAACTAGTAACTGTAATTGGCCTTGGTAAAACAGGTTTAGCGACGATTAATTATTTAGCCAAGCAAAAGGCTAGTATTTATGCTTATGATGCTAGTGATAGTAATCTTCCGGAAATTCAAAAATTAAGTGAATTATATCCGGGTAAAATTAAATTTACGATCAATCAATTAGATCTTAATTATGTTAAAAAATCCAATCTAGTTGTCACGAGTCCGGGTATTAAACCGAATAATGAAATTATTCAAAATTGTTTATCCCTTGGTTTAAGGGTTATTAGTGACATCCAATTAGCTTTTGATGAAACAAATATACCCATTATTGCCATAACTGGTACTAACGGCAAATCAACTACTACTGCTCTTATTAGTCATATTTTACAAAGTGCTAATCTTAAGGCTCCTTATTGTGGCAATATAGGTGTACCAATTTTGGATATTTTAAATGAAGATTTAGATTATCTAGTTGTTGAAGTTAGTTCTTTTCAGTTAACCTATTGTGATAGTTTTAAACCTAAAATTGCTATATGGTTAAATTTGACTAGTGATCATTTAGAATTCCACGAAAATATTGAAAATTATATTATCGCCAAAAATAAATTATTTGAGAATTTGACATCTGCCGAAATAGCTATCATTAACCATGATGATACTATTGTTAAAAAAGTACCTACAAATGCCTATTTAATCCCTTTTAGCGTAAAAAATGATTTATCGTTTTGTTTATCAGCAATATATATAAAAAATAATTTTATATGCATTAGATATAGACAAAAGAATTCAGTAATCTGCAATATAAATAAAATATCTTTAATTGGCGAACATAATTTAGAAAATGTTTTAAGTGCTATAGCCTGCTCCTACGTTTTAGGCATCAAACCAGATATAATTGCTAGCGCTGTTGCTAGTTTTAAAGCCTTAGAGCATCGTCTTGAACCTGTTATAACGATTAAAGGCAAAACTTTTTATAATGACAGCAAAGCTACCAATACTGAATCAACCATCAAAGCTTTAAATGCTTTTAGTAGTGAAGTTAAAATTGTTTTAATTGCAGGCGGTCGTGACAAAGGTGGTTCTTTAAGTGAATTCGTAAAAACCATTAAAAAGAAAGTTAAATCCGTTGTGCTAATTGGTGAAGCAACTCAGCGTTTTCGTGATGCGCTTATCGATAATGCTTATGCTAATGTATATATCGCTACTGATTTAAAAAATGCTATAGATCTAGCAAATTCTCAAGAATGTGATATAGTACTATTGTCTCCAGCCTGTGCAAGCTATGACATGTTTAGTAACTTTGAGGAAAGAGGCCGTGCCTTCAAAGATATTGTTCTCCAACGACTGGCAAAATAAACAACCAACTTTTGCTAACAATTTTAACAAGCCACCAACTCCTTTGCGAGGGTTACCACATCGTAATTTAATCTCACTGGTTTTTGCGATGACCTGTTTTGGACTAATCATGGTTTATAGTGCTTCAGCTCCTGAAGCATTATCATCATTTCATGATCATTTTTATTTTTTTAAGCGGCAAGCCCTAGCTTTCATCATTGGACTTTTGTGTATGATTACACTTAGCCGTTATGATTATCGTAAACTAAAAAAGTTTTCTTGGCCTTTAGCAATAGTCAGTTTTGGTCTTTTAGTCTTAACTTTAGTTCCGGGCTTATCGGTGGTAACGATGGGCAGCAGTCGCTGGTTAAGCCTTGGTCCCATTCAGTTTCAACCATCCGAAATGTGTAAAGTTAGTTCCATAATTTTATTGGCAGCCGGATTATCAACAAATTTCTGGTGGCATTTTCAAGTTGTGATTAGAATAATTTTATCTTTTGTCATGGCGCTAATTATTGTTAAACAACCAGATCTAGGGACAGCGATGATGATCATTGGCAGTATGTTATCTTTATTATTTGTTAGCGGGTTTAATATTTTGCTTATTTCTTCAGGCTTTATTGTAGGAGCTGGTTTAGCTTGGCGTCATATTCAAAAAACCCCTTACCAAATGGCTCGCATCCAAAGCTGGTTAAATCCTTATCTATCTCCACATAAAGAAGGATGGAATACAATTCAGGCACAATTAGCCATTGGCTCAGGAGGTTTATTTGGGCTTGGGTTTGGTCGATCTTTGCAAAAATTATATTATCTACCCGTTCAACATGCAGACTTTATTTTTGCCGTCATTGCTGAAGAATTTGGTTTACTGGGAAGTTTTTTATTAATAACCTGTTATGGCTTATTTGCTTATTATGGGTTTAAAATAAGTTTAGGGGCAAAAACATTATTTGGACGTTTCTTAGCTATCGGCATAACCAGTTCAATTACCCTCCAGGCTATCGTAAATATTATGGTAACAACTGGTATAATTCCGGTTACTGGTATTACTTTACCCTTAATTAGTTATGGTGGCACATCATTAGTTATCACTTTAACTATGATAGGCCTATTATTATCTGTATCGCGAGACTCCTGTCCCGTCGAAGACGAAGAAGATGTTGTAGATCCAGTAACTAAAGATCATAGTTTAAATGAAGTCGTTTAAAGTTATCGTAACTGGTGGTGGCACCGGTGGACATATTTATCCAGCCTTAGCCGTAGCTAGTAAATTAATTGACCACCAGCATGAAGTTCTGTATGTTAGTCGCAATGGAGCTTTAGAAGAAGAACTCGCAAAAAAAAAACATATTAATTACCAAGCAATTAACATTACCAGTTTTGAACGGAAATTAAGTTTAAAAAATCTCAACTATCCTTATGTATTTATTAAAGCCTATCAACAGGCAATAACTATAATTGAAACTTTTATGCCCAATATCGTATTTGCTACTGGTGGTTACACAACAGCACCAACATTATTTGCGGCCTATTATAAAAAAATTCCATACGTAATCCATGAACCAGATTCACACTTAGGTTTAGCTAATCGCTTATTTAGTTTTGGCGCTCGAGCAATTACCTTAGGAATGGAAACTTGTGCCAATGAATTACCAAATTACCAAAATAAAATTCACCTAACGGGCAACCCGATTTCCCAATCCTTTTATGATACCTACGATCGTGACGCTTTAGCCCAAAAACTTGGTTTAAAGTCGGATTTTAAAACCTTAGTCATAACGGGTGGGTCACAAGGAGCTATGGCGATAAATGAAGTACTTTGCGCAATAATTGAAAAATTATTAGCCAATTTTGCCAACTTGCAAATAATTCATCAAACAGGTAGTAAAAATTACGACTTAGTGAGAAGTAAATTATCGGCAAATTTACTGAATAATGATCGCTATCTAATTCAACCTTATTTTGATGATTTAGCACAAATTTATGCCTTAGCCGATCTAGCCATATGCCGTTCGGGAGCAATGACAATCAGCGAATTGACTGTTAGCGGATTGCCGGCCATATTTATTCCTTATCCATATGCAGCTCAAAATCATCAGTTTTTTAATGCTGATTATTTAAGAGATAGGCAGGCTAGCTTACTAATTAATCAGTCTGATTTAAATGCTGATTATCTTTATACTACAATAGCTGAATTATTTAACGATGTGGCCAAATTAAACGTTTTAAAAACTAATATGAAAAACCTGGCCAAATTAAATTCCGCCAATGAAATAATTAAAATTCTTGAATTAATTGCTTGCTCATAATTTAATTTAGGCTATTTAAAACTATTAACTGCTGTTGCTGCATTTAGCAAAATTCCAATTTACTCTTTGGCTACTTCAAAATTACCTTTATAATATGTAATTTTAAAAATCAAGTTTTCGCTAGCGATATCGTTAGGTATATTTTTAAATGGTTCGGACTGTTTAACAGCTTTGACTACAGCATCAGTTAATTTATCTAATGAAGCAGTTTGAGTTATGTCAAGTTTTTTAATTTCGCCTTTATTGCTAATTTGTAAACTTATCGTAATCAATGTATTATCATTAGTATATTTAGCCTTTTTTAATTCTTCTTTAACATCATCACTAAGGAAAAACTTTGACTGAATTGCCACTTGGGTTGATTTACAAAATTGACTTAGTGGTGAATTATCGACAATTTCTGAACTTCCCTCACTATTATTATCAGCTGATGAATTAGTTGCATCGGTAGTTGGAGTTTGATCTGATTTATTGGTTGTATCGGTATTAGCTAGTGGTGGATTGGTCTTATCACTGGTATCGGTATTATCAGAATTAGTATTGTCACTTTGGGCTTTTTGCTCAACAGACTTCGTATATTCTCGTGCCATAAGATCAATGATAAATAACGAATTGCGATAATTATAATCAGTATGATTATCCATACTGGTACCAATGACCAATACCGACTTAGATTCCATCGGACTAGGATATGCACCAATTAAAATTGTTTGAAATTCTTTGTCCTTAGGTGGTAATGGATATTTACCCACAAACCATTTTAATTGATCATTACCAATTGGCTGACTGCCATCAGCAATTTTTTTACCAATTTCACCAAAATCATCGGTTTTGATATAAACAGGATTATTGGTAAATTTTTCCAAATGTTCAACGCAAGACATATTATTCATAATTACAAATAATAATTTCTGGTTTTGATTGTCTGAATACAAACCAAATGAAGGGATAGGGTTAGTTTGTTCGCTGGTATCTTCATACCAGTAACCTTCAGGTGGTGTTTGGGAAAAACCCGCACTTTGACTTGCTAAAAGACTGGCTTTAGGTGAATTTGCATGAGTTACCTTTTGTGCTTCATTAGACTTTATAGCTACAGTTGGCGCTGGTCTATTGAAAATCAGGCCGACTAACATAAAAAATACCCAGACTAACATACCACCAATAAACATTAGATGCATATCGGTTAAATTATATTTTTCTTTTAAATCCCAAAGTATTCTTAATACTAATTCTTTACCCTTAGGCTTTATGTTTGCTTCTTCATCAGTTATTTCATAACTACAGCTATCACAAGGCCCATATTTAGTATTATTAGCGAAACATTTCGGGCATTTAATTTTAGGTTTAGGGGTTAAATTAGCTTCGTCTAGGGTTGCCTTAAGCTTGGAAGCCTGGACAAATATTTCTTCATCCTCGCCTCCTTCAAGATTCGAGCCCCGTAAGCGCTTGGTACTCATATCAATTAAGGCACCAATCCACATAAACTGAAAAATATTTTTAGGCAAATTAGTCTGTTCAGTTTTAGGCTTATATGGACCAGAATGTACTCCAACTAATTTATAGCTTTTTAAAATCTGAGCCCCATAAATATTAGGCGGCATATCGATAGTATGTAATAAGTTTTTTGGTTGCAATGCTGAAGCTGATCCAAAGAAAGTCCCTTCACGCAAAGTTGCTTTAAACGAATATGGATCAAGATAGAAAGCCTGAATCGCATCTAAAGGATGAATCTCTAAATCAGTATGAGCCATTATTGGCGAACCCATTTCACCTGAGCAAGGAAATGGCGAATATTTATTAATTGGTGAAATCAAACCTTTGTTGATAAATTCCTTAATTCCTACAGCTACAGTAAAAGAATCTAAATTTAATTTTAAAGGCAGTTTTTCGAGCGTAATATACCCATCAATATATTCCCAAAGCTTAGGAGCAAACCATTTAATGCCTTCACTGACATTATTTAAATCCAATTCATTTACAACTTGCTGGAATCTTAATTCTTTACCACCAAGATTTTCCAGTAATTTAGGTAATTCCGCATGCCTTCTTAAGGCTTCCATAGCTAATTTGACTGTTGGTGCCTGAATATTACAATTAGGAGCAAAATTAAACTTTTTGGTTGTCGAAAAAGTATAAGCTTGAGCAGTATTATTACAAACCAGTTCAAAAAAGGCTAATTCACCTTTCATCTGTTTGTAAAGAACATTAGTTATACCTTGCGGTGATATCTCAATTTGGGCAATCGGTATTTTACGACTACTTAATAAAGTGAATAAACCACTTTGACCTTCATTAAAAAGTTTTTTGATTACATCCAAAAACTCAATGTCATTTGTCGTTCCGGATAAATCGATGCCTTCAACTGAATAGGTTGAATATAATGCACGATTTAATTCAGCCACTTTATCAGCATTTAATTCCTGTAAATCGCTATCCAAAACTAACATAGCAATGTCATTAGGCATTTTAAGTTGATCTTGATAAGGATCACCAGTTTGAGCTAAATAGAGTGAGCGAGCTTGTTTTTTATCAAATTCAAAATGAAGTGCTATCGCTTTAACACCAAGAACAAGATCGGTATAGGGAAATTCAAGTTGAAGTGCCCAAGGGGTTTCAATATAATGAAATACAGCCGAAGCACATGTAGCCAGTCGGCTTTTAGAAACCATAAAGCCTTGACCGATTTGCAAGGGAGGATTTACCGTTCTATCATATATAATAGCTGTAGAATTAGCTAAATTTTCCAGTAAGCTTTCGGCACTCATTTTATTTAAACTTTACAACCTTAAGAAATTACTATAAATTATTATAAAATTTATAGTAATTATTTATATAGAATATTATCAAATTTAACTTTTTGGATTAAACTTATGACAAGTGTAATATTAGAAAAAAATAAAGCTGATTTAAAACCCTATCCAAATTATAAGGTAATTCTTTTAAATGATGAGATAAATACCTTTGAACATGTTGAAAACTGTTTACTTAAACATATCCCGGGCATGAATAGGGTTAAGGCACATAAATTAGCCTTAGAAACCCATACCGAAGGATTGTCAATTGTTTGGACTGGTCCAATGGAACAAGCTGAATTATACTATGAATTGTTAAAACAGGAAGGGTTGTCAATGTCGCTTGAGCAAGATGCTTAAAAAACATTAATATTGTGTTACTTTAATAAATTAGGTGAATTTTGTGAATATTAATTATGATGCAATTGTTATAGGTGCTGGCCATGCTGGAATTGAAGCTTGTAGTGCCTTATCTAGGTTAAATTTAAAAACTTTGTTGCTAGCCGTTAACCTTGATACTATTGGTGCAATGCCTTGCAATCCAGCTATTGGTGGCCCCGGTAAATCGCAGCTGGTTAAGGAGGTAGACGCATTGGATGGTGTTATGGCCGATGCCAGCGATCACACCTACATTCAGTATCGTATGCTTAATTCAAGTCGTGGCCAAGCCGTTCAGTCGTTGCGAGCTCAATCCGATAAGGCCTTATATAGCCAGTGGATGCGTAAATATGTAGAGTCTTTACCTAATGTCACATTAAGACAAGGGGTTATGAAAAAGATCATTTTGGCTCAAAATAAAGTGTCCGGTATTGAATTGGCCTTTGGTGAAACAATTACCACTCGCGCCATTGTACTTTGTGCTGGAACATTTTTAGATGGGTTAATTTGGATTGGCCATGAAACTCAACCAGCCTCGCGCCAAGGTGAATTTGCCGTAAATGGCTTATCCGATTATTTAAAATCTTTAGGTCTAACCATGCACCGCCTTAAAACCGGAACTCCGCCCCGAATTGACGGTCGCACTATCGATTTTACTAATTTACCAAAAGTTTGCGGTGACCCTAAAATTGAATTTTTTTCTAATCTAGATAATCGACCAGTTCTCGATCAATTACCTTGTTATCAAACACGAACCACCGCTAAAACCCATGAAATCATTTTAAATAACCTGGATAAGTCGCCTATGTACGCTGGCCTTATCGATGCATCAGGACCAAGATATTGTCCATCAATTGAAGATAAAATTGTGCGTTTTAAAGATAAGGACAGCCATCATTTATTCCTTGAGCCCGAAGGCCGATCAACTTATGAAATATATTTGCAAGGTTGTTCAACCAGTTTACCAATAGATGTGCAACAGGAAATTATTCATTCTTTACCAGGACTAGAAAACAGTGTAATGATGAGACCAGCTTACGCAGTAGAATATGACTATTTGCCCGCCATTCAATTTAAACACACTTTAGAAAGCAAGGATATAGAAGGTTTTTTTGCCGCTGGTCAGATTCTTGGTACCAGTGGTTATGAAGAAGCCAGTGCCCAAGGAATTGTGGCTGGAATTAATGCTGGACTATATGTATTAAATAAAAATCCGTTTATCTTGACACGATCCAGCTCATATATTGGAACATTAATTGATGATTTAGTCACCAAAGAAATTAATGAACCCTATCGCATTATGACATCAAGGTCTGAATACCGCCTGTTACTGCGTCAGGATAATGCCGATACAAGGTTAACACCTATCGGTCGCTCCTTTGGCTTAGTAAGTGATCGCCGTTGGCAATTATTTGTTAATAAACAAGAAGCGTTTACGCTTGAACTAAAAAGACTGAAAGACATTAAAATCCAGCCTGTACCTTATATCAATGAAGTATTGGCCAAATATTGCGAAAACATTTCCCATCCGATATCTTTATATGAGTTACTTAAACGACCAAAAATTGAATATGAAGTTATTGAAGCAATCAGTCCACAGTCAGATAATGTCTATCCTTTTGCCAAAGAAATAGCAGTTGAAATAAAATATTCAGGCTATATTGAAAGACAAAAACGCCAAGTTGAACAAGTTGAAAAACTCGAATTCCATAAATTGCCGGTCGCCATTAACTACCATGAAATTTTAAATCTTTCTAAAGAAGCGCGCGAAAGATTATCTCTAATCAGACCAGAAACCATAGGCCAAGCATCACGAATTAGTGGTGTTTCCCCAGCCGATATTTCCGTTTTAATTGTTCAACTTGAGTCAACAAGAAAACTTGCAGTTAAAAAATAATTAATAATCAACCTGGTTTTTAACTATTAAATATAATACTTAGCTTAAGTTAAAAAAAATACGCAAAACCTTACAAATTAGTTATAATAATATTACACAACTATGATAGTAAAGGTAAATTCAGCTTAAAATATATGGAACAGAAAATTGGCTACTGAATTTTTTAAATCGAAACAAAGCATGTTTGGTTTGTCTTCTGATAATTTGCTTGGTGAATTATTAGTCAAATCTGGTGTAGTTGATCCCAAAAGATTAAAAGAAATCACTTGCCTGCCTGCCAATCGGCGCATGCAATTAGGTCAAATGTTATTAGTCGGTGGCTATGTAACCCAAGGGACATTAGATGTAGCCCTCAAAGCTGAAGCTTATGTTAAAGATAAAGTTATTGATACAAATACCGCCATTAAACTAATTAAGACAGCGCTTAAAACTGGCGAAAATTTTGAAACCGTATTTTCTAATGAGAAAAATTGTCATGTTCAAGGATCAAGAAGTAATAAATTGGGTGATTTACTAATTGAAGCTCAATTAATAAATCACGATCAATTAAATTTGTGCCTACAAAGATCGCAGTCAATTGGCTTGCCTCTAGGTAGAGTTTTAGTTTTAAATAACTTTATTACGGAAAATTGTTTGAATGCTGCCTTGGAAGTTCAAGTTCGCATCCGTGATGAAATGTTACCTCGCAGCCAAGCTGTTGAAGTTTTACGGGTAGCCTCTGGAAGATATTTAAGCAATTCGGCCAATAGCTATATTATGGAACAGGCCAAACAAATTCTTGAAGGTAATACCAAACAGACCGGAAGAATTGGTGAATTGCTGGTATCAGCAAATATTCTTAATGAGGCCGATATTGCCAATGCCATCGAAATTCAACTGCAAACTGGAGAAATGATAGGCCAGATTTTAATTAATCAGGGTTTTATTAATCAGGAACTTTTGGATGCAGTATTAAAAATTCAAAAAAAAGTCTATCAAGGAAGTATTGAACTTTATGCAGCAGTTGATTGCCTGAAAATTGCCTATCAAACCGGTTTAAATATTGAAGATGCCCTATTGAACGTCTGTTCGGAAGAAATCGATCGAGCTTGCTTAGATTTTAAATTTTTTGAATTACTTAATAATGCAAATATTATTAACGAGGAAAAGCTTGAAGAAGCTTTTAATTATAAGACAAAAACCGCCTTAGTGTTAGCTAAAATTCTAAGCATGACGGGATACTTAAATGAAAGCCTTTTACTAACATCTTTAAAAGTCTACTATATGGTAGCCAAAAATATTATGGCGGCTAAAGATGCGACTTTTGTTTTGAATTATTTCAATGGTAAATTGCTTGATTCTAACTATGAAGTAAACATAACTCTTGAAGATGTTTTAAATGAATTAGGTTGGGATAAAAACACCACTCTGGTTAGTCCAACTGAATCCGAAAATATTAATGTTAGCGAAATGACTAGTGATATCCCCAATCCAAGCTGGGAAGAAATTGGCAAGACCAATTTTAGCCAAGATCAAAATTGGGAAGAACAAAATATTGCCATTAACAAAAGCCTCAAACAAGCTTTCAATTCCTCTAGCGTTAGTAATGATGAACAAATTGACAATTTATCTTTAAACAATTTTGCCAGTGTTCTTAATGAAGCTATTGATGTAAAACCTGAACCAGCAAATGCTACGAGTATTAAGGCTTCAACCGAAACTCTAAAGCCCAACAAAGTCAAAGCTGCTGTTAACAATCCAGGTAATGATACCAGTGTAAAACCGACCAAGGTCAACAATCCTAACAATAACACTAGTACTAAACCTGTTACAGCCAATAATCCTAGTAACGATAACACTAGTACAAAACCTATTACAGCCAATAATCCTAGTAACGATAACACTAGTACTAAACCCTTTACAGCCAATAATCCTAGTAACAATAACACTAGTACTAAACCTGTTACAGCCAATAATCCTAGTAACAATAACACTAGTACAAAACCTATTACAGCCAATAATCCTAGTAACAATAACACTAGTACAAAACCTATTACAGCCAATAATCCTAGTAACAATAACACTAATACTAAACCTGTTACAGCCAATAATCCTAGTAACGATACCACTAATACTAAACCTGTTACAGCCAATAATCCTAGTAACGATACCAGCACAGAACCAGTTGCTAGTAAAAATTCCAATCATAAAGTCAATGAAACTATATCCCAGGCTAATGGTACGGCATCACGTGTTCCCGAATCTGCTCAACCGCCACGAGCTCAATTACCCGAAAACCAGACAGCCCCAGAAATAAGTGTAACTGTTTTAGAGAAAATGGCACAAATGGCCAATACTTTTTATGATTCAGAAAATTTTGGTCAGGCCGAAGCAATTTATGAACAAATTATTTTTCATAAACAGGAAATTTATTCATCGAATTCTCCGGAATTATTAGATGATTTAAATAACATGGCGGCCTGTTTATGTGCTCAAAATAATTTTTTAAAAGCCGAACCAATTATGTTTAAAATAATTAGTATTTTAGCTTCGGTTACACCGGTAGATTTATTTCAATTGGCTGAAGCCTTAGAAATTTTAGGTGGAATTTACTGGGAACAAGAAAAATATTTTGAATGCCTACCTTTACTTGAACGTTCGCTTAGACTCAAACAACAGCAATTTGGCGATATTTCTAGTGAAGTTGCTAATTGCCTGCGTGAATTAGCAAAAGTATTGCGTAAAATTGATCGAACGGAAGAAGCTGAATTAAAATACGCTCAGGCTCGCAAAATACTATTAAAGCTAAATTCAAATTAATTTTCCGCAAAAATATTAATTAATTATTAATCCATTACCTTTGCTCCTGTATATACGCTACATATCTTGGATAAGTTCGGGTATTTAAAATCTGATAACCACTACTATATTTTGCTTTAATTAATTAGATTAAATGTAATTTGGGGTAGTATTCAAGCTTTAAATTTATTGGTATATTAATATCATAACGGTGAGCAATTAAGAAATGAAATTGCTATGAGCCGAGGGGCAAAGTGGAAACATCAGGTGGCGCCCACCAGAAACATCAACTAGTAGCCCGCTTTGTGTGATTTTGGCTAAAGCATAAAGAAATACTACAGCTTGTAAGCCTCAAGCAGCCAAATAGTAGCAAAAATACCATCGAGAACTAGTTTCTGATGGTATTTTTGTTTTTCAGACAACAACCGTACACTTGGTTTAATCTAATTTGAGTTTTTTAATATCTTTAATTAATCTTTTACGAATTTCATTCAAACCATTGACGTCATCACTAATTAACTTACCATTATCATAAAGCAATTTATTATCGTAATTATTATGGCTAATAAGCATTTTAACTTTTTCAATATTGGCTTTAACTGAATCCAAGGTATCACTAAAAACATTACATTGGGCCATATATGAAGCGATATTCTGATTATCTTTAAAGTCAGCATAACTTAATTTAGCAAATTCATTATTTAAAATACCGCTAACATGCATTAACTGGCGATAAGTAAATTTTACCCATTTCTTGCGAACCGGCAAAACATTGCTAAAATCCTTATTCGGGCTAACTTTGTTAACGTAAGGCATACCACTTGGACCACCCATCATCGGCTGCATAACCATAGCCGAAGTCATAAGATCCGCTCCATCATATTCAGATTGACTAGCCTCCGACTGTAAATCTAAAGCAGCTCGATTTAATTGATTTAAGGTTGTGTACATACTTGCTAATAATTTTAAAATTGCTGCTTTATTTAATACAGTGCTTTCACTGTCACTTTCATGACCAGCTGAATCAGTTGCTTTACTATCACCAGATTGACTAGAATTTTTAGTAATATCACTAGTATTTTGTGCAATTTGATCACAATTATAAGCCTGACTGTTTAAACATTTTAGAATATTTGAATAACTTAAAACAAACAACACGATACTAATGAGTAATATTTTATTTGCCCTGTATTTTTTTAACATTGAAAATCCTTTTATTTAATAAAGTATAGTTGGAGCAAATTCAGTAAGCGATTGAACTTTACGAGCATTTTTAATAATCAAAAAATAATTATCACCAGTCTGACATAGCATAAATTTACTATTGGTTTTATAAATCTGCGGATAAGATTTATCACTAACTGGGCTAGAACCAGAATCAGGGGAATCGAATTTTAGGCGAATTTTTTTTATTGAATCACTATGATTTAATGATGCGATATATTCATCATACACTTCAGTTGCACTTTTATGATCTTTAAATTTCAACAAAAGAATTCTTAAACGCTCTTTAAAAGGATCTTCCATTCGATAATCACATACTGCACCAGAAATAAGATTGGTTAATTTTAAATCATCAAACAAAGGAATTGTAAAAAAATAACGAGCTGATTCTTCACCAATTATAAGCTTTTCACTGCCTTCAATTTTGCCGAATGATGGTAACCGGTTTAATATATTGGGAATATTATTATCAGCTAGAGATAATTTGTTAATTTGCTTAGCTAGGTTCAAAGCAGCATTTTTTTCAATTTCTTCTTCTGACGATTGCGTTTTAATTGAAATAAAAAAATTGTTCTGACATAAAGAAATACTAGAATCATCTTCAGAAGATATACTGCCATGACGAATTGAATTAGTAGAACCTGATTTTAAAACTGAGTATAAAGTTCGAGCTGCATCAATATTTTTACAATTATACACGGCTAAATTCAACTTATAACTGTCATAGGCAAACGTTTCAAACATAATAGCATCAACACCACATTCATTATATATTGGTACTAAATTTTTCATCTGATTATTTAAATAATCAGGTAAAGGAAGAAAAAGAATATGATTAATGTACTTAGGCGAAACTTTCTTAAAATCAAAACTTTGTTTAGATGCAATGTAAATACTTGTATTAGTAACAGTCCAATTAGGTACCGTTAAATCTAAAAATGTTTCAAAATCAATTTTAGCGTCTAGTACAGGAACCTGATTTGTTTTAGAAGTATTGTTTAACGATGCTGAAGTTTTCAAATTGGCAAGTTGATTATCGCTTAAATTTTTACTTAAAGCTAATTTAACGGAATCGACATGATTAAATACATTTTGATTATATGCATAAAGATTCTCATTACTTGAGATAATTAACAGCAGAAATATCAGTATAAAATTCATTAATTCGTGGTATCAAAATCAATTAAAGACAAAAATTTATTGTTCATATATAGCCAAATATGGGATTTCACGATATTTTTCAATAAGATCCAATCCATATCCAATTACAAATAAATCATCAATAGTATAACCAATATAATCTGGGTCAAGGGGAAGAACCCGCCTCGATGGCTTACTTAAAAAGGTTGCAATTTTAAGGACATTTGGATTATACTGTTCTTTTAAATAATTCAAAAAGAATTGAGCCGTTCTTCCTGAATCAATTATGTCTTCAACAACTAAAATATTACGTTCATATAAATTTGGCAAATCTAAATACGGCGTTTGAACCGTTCCGCTACTTTCTTTAGCCGCACCATAGCTTGACAATCGTACAAATTCCAGTTGCCAGGGGTCTTTGGTCTTTAATTCACGCATCAAATCAGTTAAAAAACATACAGCGCCTTTCATAACACCAATAACCACAGGGTTATCTAAATCATAAAAATCTTGACTTATTTGCTTGCCAAGCTCTTTGACCCTTGATTGAATAGCCTGGCTTGAATATAATTCTTTGAGCTGACCCATTATTTTATCCTTTATTAAATATCAGTTTTAACTAAAATTATAAAACGTATTGCGATTTTTTGTTAGTTTTATCATATAAACATTGACCACGAACAAAGGTTTTTTCAACGCTAAAGCTATTTTTGGTAAAAATCAACTTACTTAATATTTCTTCTGGACTCATATTATGAAGCTTTTCGGATATGTCCGGCTGAAGATTATTTCTTAAGACAAGAAAATCAGCATGTTTTAAGGCGGCAAATGAACCAATTTGCTGCTCTAAAGATAAGGCCTGCGCACCGGCTAAGGTTGCTAAATAAAACAGTTCAACAGGTGAAATAAATTCATTCATTTGAGCATAATAGGCATCTTTCATAGTGTTAGCAATACTAATATCAGGCCCGCCAGCAATATCTGAACCAAGACCAAAAGCAAGGTTTAGTGCTTGAATTTTTTTAAAGGCAAAAGTCCCACTTTTAAGAAAGAAATTCGAGGATGGACAGTGAGCAAGACTAGACTGACTTTGCTTTAAGGTATCTAATTCATAATCATCTAAATGAATAGCATGGGCAAAAACACTCCGCTTGCCAAGTAACATATTACTGTCATATATATCTGTATAGCTTGAATTATGAGGAAAGAGTTGCTTGACAAAATTAATTTCATTAATAGATTCAGCTAAATGTGTTTGAAGATAACAGGTTTTTGATTCTTGATAGAGTTTTCCCGTTTCTTTTAGCAAGGCGGCGCTAGAAGTTATTGCAAACCTCGGGGTAAAGGCATATTGGAGCAAGTTGTCATTAGCGCCATGGAAAGCTTCACTTAATTTACAGGATTCGTTTAATGATTGACGAACGGGGTTAATTAAATCAGCTGGAGCATTAATATCCATTAAAACCTGTCCCATAATAATGCGCATTTGGCGAGCTTTAGCAATATTAAAGGCTTGTCGCGTAGCTTCATAATGCGAAGATGAAAAGACCAAAGCGCATGTTGTGCCGTTTTTTAATAATTCGTCATAAAAATAATTGGTAATGTTTTGCGCGTAATGCAAATCCCGCATTTTAGCTTCGGCTTTAAATGTATAAGTTTCCAGCCAATCCAGCAAATTTTTCCCACATAAACCAACAATATTTATTTGAGGTAAATGCACATGCAAATCAATAAAGCCAGGGATAATGACTTTATCCCGCCAATCATAAATTTTCGCAAAGACATATTGACTTGATTCAAACTGCTTAAATTCACCAATATCATATATTTGACCATAATCATCAATGACTAGCCCACCATCTTGATAAGCTTCAACTTCATTAAAACTAATCGGGTTAATTATATAGGCTCGATATAAGGTAAGGCTTGAAGGAATCATCACAAAATTTGAAACAGACATTGCAAACATTTAATTTTATATAAAATTTGCCTAAATTTATACTAAAATTAAATTATAAATATAAATTTATGTTTTACTAAAACAATTCGGTTTTAAGGAGAACTGTTTTAAAGTGGCTAGAACGTCGAATAATTGTTTAGTGGTTTTTTCCGGAGGACAGGATAGTACAACCTGTCTTTATTGGGCAAGGGCTAAATTTAAGAACGTTTTGGCAGTAACTTTCAATTACCAGCAAAAACATATTTTAGAATTAACCAGTGCTAAAAAAATCGCCAAATTAACAGGTGTTAAACATATTATTTTAAAAATAGGTAATGTTTTTGGTGGAAATAGCCCTCTGGTTAATCCAAAATATAAAGTTAAAGAAGTAAATCTAGCTGCAACTGCTCAAAACGAGTTACAGGACACCTTTGTTCCGGGACGTAATATTTTATTTTTAAGCTTAGCTGGTAGTGTTGCTTATATTAATAATATTTCTGACATAGTTATCGGCGTATCACAAGAAGACTACGGCGGTTATCCAGATTGTCGGCAAGCTTTTATTAATTCCATGCAAGAAACATTAAGCACTGGGCTAGCTAAAAATATCACCTTACATACCCCCTTAATTAATTTAAATAAATGCCAAACAGTTGAATTAGCTCAACGTATACCTGAATGCTTTGAAGCCTTAGGATACAGTACAACTTGCTACAATGGGGTTTTTCCGCCTTGTAACACCTGCCATGCTTGCGTTTTAAGAGCCAAAGGCTTTAAAGAAGCTCAAAGCATTGACCCGTTAATTAGCCGATCATTAATTTATCAAAATATTTAAAAAGTGTGATTGTAATGCGCGGAAAAAATCTTATTCGAAATCAGGACTTAGGTAATAGCGAAAAACTGTGGCTGGAAAAAATTTTTTACACAATTCAAGGAGAAGGTCCCTATAATGGCCATCCATCAATTTTTATTCGTTTATCAGGCTGTAATCTTAAATGC
>JAKAZS010000103.1 GCA_021815785.1 bacterium | reverse complement strand
GCTATTTCTTTGACGTTTCTATATGTATGTTTATTAAATAGTCAATCGGTGGATTTAAATCTGGTTTTGGTTAAAATTCCGCTACCGCTATCAATTGTTCTAATTGGAGCTTTTGTTGTTGGCTTTTTGGCTTTGTTTATCTATAAACAGAAGTCTAAATTAGTCCAGAAGTCTTCACAAAAACAGCTTGAATGGAAAGCTCAGGATGCTAAGTTAATGGCTACCATAGCCAGTGACAAGGAAAAGCAGTTAGAGGCTAAAATAGCTACCCTTGAAACTGCGTTAAAAGCCGCTTTAAAAAAAAATACATAAGGCTAATCTGGTATAAACATATTCTAAACTAATTATACTAGTAATGTTTAAAACTCAAACTATTTAAGCTTCATTAGCTTTTGAATATTGATTTATAAAAATAATTTTGAAAATAATTAGTATTTTAAGGTTTAACTTATACTTATAAGTTTCTTAGCAGCTAATAACTTAATTAAATCAACTCGCTTAACTTTGCGAATGGCTGTTTTGGGTAATTCTTCATCAAGAACAATAATTTTATTTGGTTGTTTGTAATTAGCCAGGTTAATATATTGAGTTTCAATTTTTTTGATTAATTCCTGTTCAAGATTTTGCTGTGAATTATGGTTATTCTTAAAATTATCACTAGGAACCACTACTGCTACAACTTGTTCTTGATCTTTTTTTAAGCCAATATTTTCAGTTATTCCTAATACGCAAACTTCTTTTACATCCTGGCAATTGCTAATAATTCCTTCGACTTCCTCTGGATATATTTTTTTCCCGCCCGCTAAAACAATTAAATTCTTAATCCGGCCGGTAATGTATAAATAGCCATCTGCATCAATTTTACCAATATCTCCGGTATGAAACCAACCATCTTTATCAATAACTTCATTGGTTAAATCCGGTTGTTTATAATAACCTTGCATTACATGAGGACCGCGGGTTAAGATTTCACCTTCTTCACTTTGATCAACTGTAGCAATTTTAATTTCAACTCCAGGAAAAGGTTTGCCAACCGAGCCTAGCCGATTAAATTTAGGACCATTACAGGTAATAACTGGGCTAGTTTCGGTTAAACCATAGCCTTGTAAAAGTGGTAGTCCAATTAAATCATAAAATTTGGCAATAGTTAAATCTAAGGCTGCTCCACCAGATATTAAAATTTTCAGATGCCCACCTAATTTCTGATGCAGAGGATAAAACAAAATCCGGCGGATTTTCTTACTTTCGATTATGGTAGCTATATTATTTGCAGTTTGCCACCATAAACTAGCAATTGTGCCACCTTTATGAATTTCTTTTTCAATACCTATTTTTAGGGTCTTGTAAAATAATGGCACTGAAATCATACCATCTATTGAACGTTCTTTCATAAGTGCAATTATATCTTTAGGGAATAAACTGCTAGAATAGTAAATTGTGCCACCAGCATGTAATACGCCTAAAAATCCATGAGTTAATTCCAGTAAATGATTAAGGGGTAGAATTGATAAAAAACTAAAGCCATCGTTGGCTTTCAGTAATGACTGAAATTGTTGAACTTGAAAGACAATATTGGCAAAACTGGTCATAACCCCTTTGGGATTACCCGTTGTACCTGAGGTATATATAAGTAAAGCCGTTTCATCAAGGGTGCGGTTAATTGATTCATGATTTTGCTGTGGGTTTAGATTATGGATATTAAGCCAATTAGGTATTGACGGATCTTGACTGGCGGTTTCAAGGTTAATGATATAACAATTTTTTAGCGATGGAACGATGTCTTGGATCGTAGTTACATTTTTAAGTTGGTGTTGTGAAGTTAATAATATGTTAGGCTTACAGTCATTTAATAATGTGGTTAATTCGTGGAGGGATAATTTTACATCTAACGGTACAATAATTGCTCCGGCTCTTAAGGCTGCAAAAAAGGCTATGGCAAATTCAGGTCGTGATTCTGATAATATGGCAATTTTATCGCCGTGTTGAAATCCTTGTTCAATAAAATAAGATGCTAATTTAGTGGCACGCCTACTTAATTCAGTATAACTCAATTCTAACCATGAATTATGAGTTTTCATACAAACCGCTGGACGGGCTGCAAACATGTCACTACGTGATTGGGCTAGTCCTAAAATACCATCCAGATATTCACTATTATTTGAAAAATGGCGTTGGAGGGCATTTTTCATTGAGCCCACAATTTGTGATAATTCAGTAATTTCATCATTGACACTAAGATCTAAGCGTTTAAAAGGTACTCCAAAATTGATCACGATTTTATGTGGTTTTGGCAATTTTTGGTTATAAGGCCAAGCTTCATAACCACCATAAATGGCAAAAGGAACAATTGGACATTTACTTAATTGATGTAATTTGGCAACACCTTTATGAAATTTGGCAATATTTCCATCTTCAGTTAATTTGCCTTCAGGAAAAATACAAATACTATGTCCTTGAGCTAGATATTTATTGGCTTGTTCAAGCGCATCAAGACCTTTTTGTGCTTTAACCGGAATACCACCTAGTAAGGTTACTAAAAAGCCAATTACAGGGATTTTAAACACCCAGTCAACAGCTAGAAAGTGTACCGGACGATTGGAGGCGCTGGCCACAATAAATGAATCGAGCCAGCCGGTATGATTGCCCGCCAGAATAACGGGTCCTTCATATGAATTTAAGTAATGGCGCCCATCGTATTTTAAACTAAAAAATATAGCCATAACAATTCGGACAAAAAAAACAATAAAAGCATAAAACTTAGCTGACACTTTAATTAAAATCCTTATTTATTTAGTAATAGAACTATAGGAATAGGATTGGGGAAAATTGGATGTTAAGTTGAAATTATTATTGATATTACCAAGTCGAAGCTGACCATCATTATCCTGATAATAGTGCTGAAGGATTTGTTCATATTTCCAGCCGTTATTTGCTAACATATTAGCTCCATGCTGACTTAACCCTAAAGCGCCATTTCCTGGTCCACGACAGGTAAAAAGCCAATTATTGCCTGATTGTTTGACGTCCAGAATTCCGGCAGTTGGCAAGTTGAGAATTTTAGCTAAGGCAAGGCCATAAACATCTCGCGATTTTTTTGTGCCCATAATTTGAATGTCGTTAACATTGCCATTGGCATCCCATTGTTTTGGGGTTACACCAACAATTTTGGGGACACCAGTTAAGCTTTCAAGTTTTTGACAATTAACACAAATTTGGCGAATATTTAAATTTTCGTTACTATTGCCAACCCAGGCTCGATAAAAACCGGGTTTCACTTTGCCCGCATTTTTTAAAATGACCCCGTTAGTTTCCACAACTGCTCTTGAACTGGAATCGTGTTCATTGCCAAGCCCTTTGTAGGCTTGATCCCGAACATCTGGAACAATATCAAACCCTTCCGATTTCCATTTTGAACCTTTCCCACTGTGGGCAATAGCATAACTGCGAGCGGCAACAGCCTGAGCTTTTAAGGCTTCAATATTCCAGGAATAAGGCATTTCTGAAGGAACTACCCCACGTAAATAATCTTCTAAATCCAGTAAATTAATAACGGTAAATTTAGAGCCAAAATTAATTATTTCGAGACTCCCCCGCCACCATTTGTTATTGGCCCAAACGCGGTAGTCGCTAGCGGCAATTTGGGTTCGAGCGGTAGTAGGTAAAATAAAACTTTGACCTGAACTTAAATCAGTTATTTTAGACATCGATAACTGATAAGGTTTGCCTGGTTTAAGTTCAAAAACTGGAACATTGTTAACAAATACATAGCCAGGTGACCATACGGCAATAAAGGCACGATTTGTTTTACACATTAAACCTACCCGAATAGGATAAAACATATTGGGATATGGTAAAAAATTAGCCGTTGGTGATTTAGCCAGACTTGGACAGAAACTTATAATTTGTATTAAACAAAGCATAAGCCAGAATTTTGGGGTAATACTCAAATGCGTTCTTGACATCATGATTTTAAAAATTAAATCCACCTAGATATATATTACCCTTAAAATCCTTGATTAAATCAAATTGGATATTTTTTTAACATTTGGCGAATAATTTTAACGGATTTTGATTAAAAACGTGCTTTATTCTTTTCAGTGTTTAATTGACGAATTAATGAAGCGTTATTAGCCAGCCTGGCTAAATTAATTATTTTATCATTGGTTTGAGTCTTAGGCTCAATGATTCTTAAGGTAAATCGTTCTAAACTAAGGTGTTTAAGATTGATTTAGACTAAAAATTTAACCAGTAATAAAGCGACAATGTTTAAGATTTTAATCATTGGGTTAATAGCTGGACCAGCTGTATCTTTATAAGGATCGCCTACAGTATCACCAGTAACGGCAGCTTTATGGGCATCAGACCCTTTACCGCCATAATTACCTTCTTCAATGTATTTTTTTGCATTATCCCAAGCGCCACCGCCACTAGTCATTGATATAGCTACAAATATACCGGTTACGATTGAGCCTACTAACACACCACCTAAAAGCTTAGCGCAGGCATATTCTTGAGGCATGGCATGATTAAGATAGAAATAGCCAAAAGCGGCAATAACTACTGGTGTCATTACTGGTAATAGGGCTGGTACAATCATTTGCTGAATAGCTGAACGGGTAACAATATCTACGCAGGCAGCATAATCTGGTTTAGCGGTACCTTCCATAATACCTGGTATAGCTTTAAACTGACGACGGACTTCTTCAACGACAAGACCACCAGCATGGCCAACTGCTTCCATGGCAAAAGCAGCAAACAAGAAAGGGATTAAACCACCTAAAAATAACCCAGATAGGACATAGGGATTAGATAAATCAAAGCTTATTGAGCCTCCAGCGGTTAAGGGAGAATTATGGATAGCATCGTTTAATTCTTGAGTATAAGAGCTAAATAACACAATAGCAGCTAATCCAGCTGAACCGATCGCATAGCCCTTCGTAACAGCTTTAGTGGTATTACCAACGGCATCAAGGGGGTCAGTGATATCACGAACTTCTTTAGGCATATTGGCCATTTCAGCAATACCGCCAGCATTATCGGTAATTGGTCCATAAGAATCAATGGCTACAATTATTCCGGACATACTAAGCATGGACATAGCGGCTAAGGCTACACCAAAAATACCCGCTAAGGAAAATGAAATTAAAATGCCAGCTATTATTACTAATACTGGCAATGCGGTCGATTTAAGCGATATAGCTAATCCGGCAATAATATTCGTAGCATGACCGGTCTGTGAGGCTTTAGCAATATAGCGAACTGGTCCAAAACTTGTTGAGGTAAAATATTCGGTAATCCAGACAATCGCTCCAGTTACACCAAGACCAACTAAAGAGCTTAAGAAGAAATTAAAGGCGGGAATTAATTGACCATGGATGGATAACCCTGACATCATCGTTTTGGTTGCAAAGAAAAAGCCGACTGCACTTAGTAAAGCAGCTACAACTAGACCTTTATACAATGCATTCATAATGTTTTTATCGTTACCAATTTTGACAAAGAAAGTACCAATAACTGAACAAATTATGGATATTCCACCTAGTACTAGGGGATAAATCATTACTGGACTAGTGATATCGGATTTGCCGTTGAGGAAAGTTTCACTGGCTAAAAGCATCGTAGCTATTGCTGTTACTGCATAGGTTTCAAATAAGTCAGCAGCCATACCAGCACAATCACCAACGTTATCGCCAACATTATCAGCTATAACAGCTGGATTACGTGGATCGTCTTCAGGAATACCGGCTTCAACTTTTCCCACTAAATCGGCTCCAACGTCAGCAGCTTTGGTATAAATGCCACCACCAAGTCGAGCAAATACGGAAATTAAACTAGCGCCAAAACCAAGGCCAACTAGTGCTTTAATATCATTAGTGATTACATAAAAGGCGGCCACACCAATTAACCCAAGGCTTACTACTAAAATGCCAGTTACCGATCCACCACGAAAAGCCATGTCTAAGGCTTTTTCTAAACCGCTGGTAGCTGCTTGAGCTGTACGGACGTTGGCTCTAACCGAAACAAACATACCAATATATCCAGCTAAGGCACTAAGCAAAGCCCCGGTTAAAAAGCCTAAAGCGGTTGTTAAGCCCAGACCAAGGGTGATAATTACAAATAAAACTGTACCTACAACTGCTATAGTCATATATTGACGATTCATGTATGCATTAGCACCTTCTTGTATGGCACTGGCAATTTTAGTCATGGCCTCATTTCCATCTGGAGCCTTAATAACGGCTAAACTAGCCCAGACGCCGTAAATTAGACCAATAATTGCTGAAACAAAAACAAATGGAATCATAAAGTCTTGCATGAATCGGTAAACTCCTCTTAGAAAATAGTTTTCAAGCACAAATAGACAAACTAAAAAAATTTTACCATTTAAATACTTTTTGATTAGGGAAATTTTTTTAAAGTATCAAAATGTATATTTTTATATGCTAAACTTTAGTTACCAATACCTAGAAAGTATTTAAATGAAGTCACAATTTAAAATTATCAGTACAATTAGTTTATTGTTAATGGCTCTGTTTGTATCTTGTCAAGCCAGGGCTAATTTTTTTAAGTTAAAACTCAATGAAGTGGTATCGTATCAAGTAATTGATGATAACAGTTTACAGCTATTGACATCGCGCAAGGCAAATTTAAAATCACCATCATTAAAATTTCTCAAAGATAACGATGGCTTAAATGTATTAATTGTTGATTTTAATAATTTACGTTTTCTCGGTAAGCCCAAAGTCATTAACCTAAATAACAGCAAACTTGTCAAGATAACATTGGCTAATTTGGAATTTAATAACAGCTGTCGCTTGACTTTTTCGGCAAAAGATCTTGATTTCTTAAAAGCTTTTAATTTTATAGCTAAACCAGGGATGTTAAATGTAATTTGGCCACAAGAATTAGTACTTAAAATTAATAATAGCGATAACCTTAATATCTCCCACGTCAAAGTTGCTGATAAATACTTAAAATCCAAGTCAAGTGCTTTGAATACTAATTTAGTAAAAACTGCTAAGCCAATTTCTTTAAAGGCTAATCAAGTGAAAATTGCTAAATTTGGTATTAATTCACCTACAGTTAAGCCTGCGATTGCAAAGCTTAATAAGTTTAGCGCTGAAACGACTGAAGGTGCTCAGGCTTTTAATTCAGACAATTCAACTAAAACAGTTGTGAATAATGCTGATCATAAGTTGCTATCACCCAGTACTAATAGCTTGCTAGCGCTGGACGTTAATAATAATGATAAGAACAGTAGTTTGAAAAATGATTTAGTTTGTGTTTCTGCTTCGCTTAACACTATAAACATAATTAGTGAGACAAAAATTAATTGTGAATTAAAACAACTAAGCAGTACGAAATTTAATGTGGTTTTATCGCTACCAGCTCTTATTACGAAAAATAAGGTCAATCCATTGATTTTTAAGTCAATTAGCCAAAATGTTAAAGATAAGCGGATACTCGAAATTGAGTTAGCTTATCCCAATATAATTTCGACACGTAAAATTATAAGTGAAGGATATAGTCTGGAGTACAATTTTGAACCTAAATTGGTTAATTTAAATAGTAACTTAATTGGTACTGATTTAGACATTTATAACAATTTTGTGTTCAAAAATACTAAATCAGTTGTGCTCGACCCTGGTCACGGTGGCAATGATCCTGGAGCAATGCGCAACGATATTATGGAAAAAAATTTAACTCTGGGTATAATTAATGAATTGCGACATCTGTTAAAAAGTCACAATGTAAGTGTTGTCTCAACTCGAATTAATGACGATTTTGTGTCTTTACTAGATCGAGTTAAATTAACCAATTTAATTAATCCTGATTTATTTGTAAGTGTTCATATTAATTCGTTAGATCGTGATTGTGATATTCAAGGTATTGAAACCTATTACTGCAAGGATGATAGTGAAGACTTAGCTAAAACTATACATAGTAATTTGTTAAGTAATTTAGCTACTCCTAACCGGCAGATTCGCAAAGCTAAATTTTATGTAATTAAAAATACGCAAATTCCTTCGATTTTAGCTGAGGTAGGTTTTATAACATCAGTTGATGAACGGTCAAAATTACAAAGTAGTGAATATCAAAAACTAATAGCCAAATCCTTAGCTTTAGGAATAATTAAGTATTTAATTGCAACGCCAGAAAAAATCCCGATAATTAATCAAAGTAATAATTTAGCATCTTTGAAAACCGAAATTAAATAAATTTTAACAAATTTACTTTAAAAGTAATAATTAGTTAATTTTGCATTTTTACTTGACTATGTCGTGCTGTTGATAATCTATATGCCACGTAAATTGTTTAAATATGCTTATGGGTAGTTAAGGCTTTAGTCTAGCTATAAATTGTTATCCTGACGTAAATTTTTTTAAATCAGGCTAGTAAAATTAGTGATTTTTTGAGATATTTAAAGCTAATTTTAAAGGTGTATAATATAA
>JAKAZS010000102.1:0-5000 GCA_021815785.1 bacterium | reverse complement strand
GGTATAATTATCCTTTGAAATAGTTTTAATTTTATGGTGAGGGGATATGTCAAGTAAAGCTAAAGATTTAATCAACGACGTCGTAACTGCTGATTCATTACCAACAGAATTACCTATAGATGGATTTGATCATGTTGAATTATATGTTGGCAACGCCAAACAAGCTAGTTATTATTATCAGCTCGGTTTCGGTTTTGAATTAGTTGGTTATAGTGGTCTAGAAACTGGTAATCGTGAATCGGTTTCTTATGTGCTTAAACAAGGCAGTGTCAACTTAGTTATTACCGGTAATTTTAATCATAAAAGTCCTATAGCCCAATTTGTCAAAGATCATGGCGATGGTGTTAAATGCATAGGTTTCAAAGTCAAAGATGCCAAAATTGCCTACGCAACAGCTATAAGTCGTGGTGCCAAATCAATTCAAGAACCAATTACCGTAACCGATCAATTTGGCACTTATACCAGCTCAATTATCGAAGCTTATGGTGATACAATTCATCGCTTTGTTGATCGTAATAATTATCAAGGAAATTTTGCCCCCAAGTTTAAATGTGCTAATAATCAATTATCCCGAACTGCGAATTTATTATCTATAGACCATATCGTTGCTAATGTTGAAATGAAACAATTAGATCAATATGTAGAATTCTATAAAAATGTTTTTGGTTTTTATGTATATCAATATTTCGATGCAACTGACATCAGCACTCAGTTTTCAGCCTTGGTGTCCAAAGTTATGGCTAATCAAAGTGGTAGTATCAAATTACCTATAAATGAGCCCTATCCAGCAAAATTTAAATCACAAATTCAAGAATACATTGATTTCAACGAAGGCTGTGGCATTCAACACATTGCTATAACTACTAAAGATATAATTACAACGGTTTCAACCATGGCCAAAAATGGTATTGAATTTTTAAAAGTTCCCCAAAATTATTATGCCACCTTAACGAATCGAGTCGGAACCATAAATGAAAGTATTGACGAATTAGCCAAATTAGGCATTTTAGTTGATCGTGATGAGGATGGCTATCTTTTACAGATTTTTTCTAAGCCAGTTCAGGATAGACCTACATTATTTTTTGAAATTATTCAAAGACGTGGGGCCAAAGGTTTTGGTAAAGGTAACTTTCAAGCATTATTTGAATCAATTGAACAGGAACAAAGACTACGAGGAAATTTATAAATGAAAACACCAAGCAAATCCTTATGCATTGTTTTAATAATACTATTAGCTAATTCTTTTTCCGTCAATGCCAGCAATAATTTTGCTCAGACTTATAACTCAAATTTATTAAAGCAAGCTAATCTCGAAAACCAAAAAAAATGTTTTTATTCTGCCAGTGAAATTTTCCAACAGATTTATGTTCAGGATTTCAATAAGTTAAAAATCGATCAACAAATTATTCTATTGAAGAATTATGCACAAATATGTATTCAACTAAATGACTATGCTAAGGCAAGCGATTTATACAATCAAATCTTAAATATTGTCCTAAAATATAATGGCTTAAATAGTAATGAAGCAATTGAAATTCAAAGTAATATTGCATATTTAAAAGCCAAATTAACTCGACTCAATAAAGCCTATTCATTTAAACGTAAAGACTTACAAAATCAAAATCTTTATACAAACGCTGTAAAACAAAAAGAAGAAGCTTTAAAACTCAATCCCATAGATAAGCAAGACATTCTTAATCTGTTCAATAAAACTAACGAATGTTTAAAAGTAAAAAATTATCCTCAAGCGAAAATTTATGCTGACCATGCCCTAGCCTTAATTGAACAAAACTATGGTTCGAATTCCCTAGCCTTTACTTTTGGTCTGGTTAATTTAGCTAATATTTACAATAACGAAGGAAAATTTCGTTTGTCAGAAAATTTTTATCAACAGATTTTAAATATTGACAATAGTTTAAATGGAGTAAATCCATTGATTAAGGCTGAACATTTACGTAATTATGGCTGGATTAATTATTTTCTTCATCAATTCTCTGAATCCCACGAATTATTAAAAGAATCAATGACCTTAAAAGAATCTGTATTACCTCCTGATTCGTTTGTGTTAATGATGTCAATAACTGATTTAGCTAAGTTGTATTCTTTAGAACAGGATTATGAAAAAGCTGACACACTCTACCGTGAAGCGATAAAAATGTGTGATAAAAATCCTGCAGCTAACAGCAATAAACCCCTTTTACTGAATAATTACGCTAATTTACTCTTAGAAATGGGACGTTACAGCGAAGCTGACGATGCCTTGGCTAAAGCCTATCAACTTGAAAATAAAAGCATAACTAAGTCAAAATAATATGTTATTATTTTAACTTAGTTAAAAATTCAATTTGAATAAAGGAAGAATGCTAAAATTTTTAAAATTATATACATATATAATATCCATAATTGCAATATTATTTAATTCGGATGCTGCATATTCCCTTGACGATAAGAACACAATCCAGGACGCCAATCAATATTTAATTACTGGTAAATGGAACAAAGCATACTTAGCCTATAATTATATTATCAAAAATAAAATTAATGAACAAAATTTCGATATTAATTTAGCTATTGCTTATGCTAAATTAAGTGAACTTGAACAAATCCGAGGTAATTTTGCCAAGGCAATCTATTATTTACAAAATTCAATTTATATAAAACAAAAATTACAAGGTAGTTCTCAATCAATTAATCAAATAAACAATTTAAGCAATTTATTTCTTAAGATCAATCAACCTAATAAGGCCTGGGAATTAAAAAATAAAATAGTTTATTTTACCAAAAATCAACTATCCATTAATAATTCATCAAGAATTGATTTGTTAAACTTAAGTGAATTAAAAAAGTTCGCCAACAATACTACAGCTAATGATAAATATAAAAATGATTTCCTCGAGTGGGCAAATTATCTTAATCAAATTGGTGACTTGGCAAAATCTTCAAATAGAACAGCTTTAGCTAAAGAATGTTACAATCTAGGCCTAATATTGAGGATTAAAGCCACTTCGGGTAATCATCTTGCCGTAGCTCAAAGCCTTGATAAATTAGGAAATTTAAGTATTGAAACCAATCAATTTAAACAAGCAAAAATTTATTATCAAGAATCATATGAAATTTCCCGAAATATATTAGGGTCAAATAAAATCGACACTATAAATCGAGCCGTTTGTCTAGCTAAAAGTCTAAAAGTTAATAACGAATTCAGTAATTGTCAAAAACTCTTGGATAAACAACTGCTTATAGCAACAGCCAGTTTTGGTAAAAATAGTACTAATCTAATCAATATTCAGTTTGAACTAGCTTTGCTTAATCAAACCATTAATCCGGCTATATCAGAAAATCTTCTAACTCAAGCTATCGAAATTCTCGAAAAAAATTATGGTCCAGCTAATGCTACATTAATACCATACTTAGATTTATATGCTCAAATTCTGAATAAAAACAATGAAACTGATAAAGCTTCAAAACTAATTGCTCGTTCCAAAGCAATTCAGGGTTAAATATTATTCCTCAACAATTTTATCAAAACTGGTTTAATTCAATAAACTTAATATGAATGTATTAAACTCCTACAACAAATATTCAAAATATATACAGCTATTTATTATCAGTTTTTTGTCTTTATTTATAGAGCTGTATGTAATTCGTTTTCTAGGCTGTAATTTTCGAATTTTTATTGTCTTTAAAACGTTGCCTTTAATTGCCTGTTTTTTAGGATTAGGAGTAGGCTTTAATTATCAAAAAACGCAAGCCTTTAAATTAGCTCCGTTCGCTTTATTTCTTTTTATTCTGTCAGCTGTTATGTTGGACTATCAAAACATTGGTTTATGCGGATTTCCCTCCGTAGCAAATTTCCAATGGCAAAATCATCTCTTTGAAAATCTATCCTTTTCCATGTATCTAGTTATTATACCGGTTTTATGTTTTGGCCCTTTTTTTTTATGTTATACAATAGGCTCACAACTTGGTATATTATTTACTGAATTACCTGCATTACCTGCATATTCAGTTGATTTACTTGGTGCTATCTGTGGAAGTATTATCTTTTCCGTATTAGCTTATGCCCAATTTTCTTTAACACAATTATTAATAATACCAATATTTATTTTAATTATATACAGTACTGGTTTTCAGCTTAAATCGATTAAATGGTATTTTAACATAGCAATTTTAGTCCTGACACCACTATTAATGCTTATTCCAATTGAACCAAAATTTACATCTTTTGCTCCAGTAAGCAGACAAGACACACAATTAACCTATTGGAGTCCCCTCCAACGAATAGATTCAACTCTGTTTCACACACCCAACCACCAGATCTTTGGCTTAGAATTAGGGGTTAATCGAGCTCATTATCAATTTCTTTTCACGAATAGTAATTTAGATTTTATCAATAAACTGGCATCCAAACGCTTAAAAGGTATTATTACCGATAGAATAAGTCAATATGAAATTCCTTTTACCTTTTCTCCACAACAAAAACTTGACAATGTTTTAATTATTGGTGCTGGCACGGGACAAAATGTCTTAGCTGCTGTTCAAAACAAAGCTAAACATATTGATGCCGTTGAAATCGATCCAGTGATTATTAAACTAGGTAAATTATATAATCCGAGTTTCCATAATGATAATGTTCGGATAATTAATGATGATGCTAGGCATTTCTTAAATACAACTAAGCAAAAATATGATCTTATTATTTTTGCCACCTTAGATTCCCATTCAGTCTCTGGGCAAGGCTCATCAGTTAGATTAGATTGTTATGTCTATACCAAAGAAAGCCTAGAATCAGCAAAAAGGCTATTAAACCCTGATGGGTATGTCTTTTTGAATTTTGCCAGCGGCACACCCTGGATTAGGGCAAGACTAATAAATACAGTCAGAGCCGTTTTTGGTGACAATTTATTAATTCTGACTAATAACTTTAAATACTATGGTAGTTATGACTTAAGTTTTATTTACAACCCAACTTTGCAACTAAACAATATTTATATTTGCCC
>JAKAZS010000101.1 GCA_021815785.1 bacterium | reverse complement strand
GCTCAAATGATTCTTTAAATTCTTCAAAAATTAATTTCATAATATCAGCCAGATTAATAGATTTCATTTCTAAAACCAAATATGGTGTTTCCATTTTAGCCAATAACATAAGATCTCTAGCCAAATCAGACATCCTAACAATTGAGCGTAGCATTACTGGTATTATTTCCGGAGATAGGTGTTTAAGCAGATCATTTTTTTCTAAGGTTTCTATAGAAGC
Source organism: bacterium (assembly GCA_021815785.1). Taxonomy (GTDB): domain Bacteria; phylum Cyanobacteriota; class Vampirovibrionia; order Obscuribacterales; family JAKAZS01; genus JAKAZS01. The sequence goes on along the minus strand of JAKAZS010000101.1, from coordinate 8,374 downwards.
CTGCATAACCGTTATCGGCGTAGTTAATTCATGACCAGCATCAGCCATAAATTGTCGTAAAACCAAAAAACTCTGCTCGGTTGGTTTTATGGCGGTTCCGGAAAAGAAATAACCAGCAACACCTAGACCAGCGAATAAAAATGGAGCAATAATGATAATTGTCCAGGTCAATCTATTCAAAGCATCATCGCGGCTTTTAGTTGGCAACTGAATTTGCAAATAACCAACGCAGGTATTGTTAATTTCCAGGATGCGATAAAATGACAATAAACTTAATTGATGGTTTTTATTGGGTAAATTAATAATCCCTTTAGATAAGCCTTTGACTCCCCTTGGACCATATTCTTCAAAAAGAACTCCTTGTGGTGTATAAAGCTGAATCGTTGCTAATAAATTTAAATTTGACGACTTAGCCACATTAGCCCAGGTTGTAAGCGTTGGTTTGTTATTATGATAAATAATAGCTGGACGAATTTCTCGTAATAGTCCTTTAACTTCTTCATTTAATAAATCAGTAAGTAAATGATTAAAAACTAAAATAAATAAAATACTTAAAATCAAATATAACAATATAGATAAACTAACAAACCATAAAGTTAATCTTAATCTTAGTTTAGATAACATTTATCCTTAAATTAAACAAATCAATCAGCTAATTCCTAATTTTATAACCTAAACCACGAACAGTTTGAATAATCGAATTTTCATTATTATGGTCTAATTTACTGCGAATACGCATAATATGTCCCCTGACAGTATCAAGGCTAGCAGCTGTATCAGATTCCCAAACTCTCATAAATAATGATTCCGATGAAAAAACCTGATTAGGATGGCGCATTAAAAATTCTAATAATCGATATTCTTTAGGTAATAAATGAATTACATTTTCACCTTTCATTACGTTACAGGCTAATGTATCAAGGGTAATATCACCAACCGTAAGTTTTTGGTTTTGCATTTGCGGTGGCCTTCGCAAAAGAACCCTTACCCTAGCGGCAAGTTCTTTTAAATGAAAAGGTTTAGTTAAATAATCATCAGCTCCAGCATTTAAGCCAGTTTCCTTATCATCAATCGTATTTTTGGCTGAAACCATTAATATTGGTATTGAACCTTGCTTTTCGCGAAACTGTCGACAAATTTTAATTCCGTCCAGATTTGGTAACATTAAATCGAGAATGATTAAATCATATGAATTAACCGCAAGACGATACATTGCCTCTCTACCATCACTTTCAATTTCAATTAAATGTGATTCACCACTTAGCCAATTTTTTATCAGCATGGCTAAGTCTAATTCATCTTCAACTAAAAGTATTTTTGCCATAAAAACCTCCGATTTTAGTTAAAATCAACTAAATAAGTAAACTTATTTTAAAGCTAGGTCTAACTTACTTAAACTAATTAATTACTTAAATTATCTCCAATAAGGTATATAGACGTATCTTATTTGAAATTGTTGCCAGAAAATTTTGACTAATGAAAATATTTCAACACAGTTAATTAATATTAAAAGCTAGCTAAAATTGCTATTAATCAAGCAGCTTTGCTAGCTTTTAACTTAAATAACGTAAATAAAGTAAATTTACTTTTCGTCAAGACTTCCTAAGGTAAATGATTCATTATTAAATGGTTCATTAAAACCATGGGTGAAAGCATTTTTGGTTCCATAGTACAATCCTTGCACACCACCCACTACAACTCCAGCTGGAAGTGTAGCCAGACTTACCACTGCACAGGTTGGGCCATTGTCTTTACCGCCAATTTTTGAGCCAACCTTGTCAGCTGAAACTTCGGTATAATTGATGTAATTCTTTACTGAATAACGAACCCAGGCAATCGGGCAACCTAGTAATACGCCAGCTGCCACACCACCAACTCGGGTAGGTAATGCTGCGGTATTGGCAACTATGTCCATTGGTTCATTATCACTAGAGGCTGCTATACTAGGTAATGTTTGAAATAACATTACACCAAACATAAAAACAAATTTGGATATCTTCACAACTTATTCTCCTTTAAACTAACAAGTCATTTGTTCCCAATCATTAAATTTTTAAAACTTAATCGATTTTAAGCACAAATTATATACGTTATTTATTTTACTTAGTTAAAAGTTATTGTGTTAAAAATTTTTATTAAGTTAAATGTTAAAATTGACTAGAATTGGATATTATCCTTGCATCAGGTCTAAATTTATTTTATTGTTAAATTATTAAAGAAATAAATTTTATATTTCTTAACAAATTATCAACAATAGAATTCAAGAGGTTGTTTTATGAAATTCACAAAAAAGATTGGCGTAATTGGCGTCGGTAAATTAGGTGAAGCAATAATTGCCGGATTAATTAAAACTGATAATAGTATTGTCAACAATATCATAGGTTCAGTTAATCATTTGGAATCAATCGAAAGAGTTAAAAATAAATTTGCCATTCCAATAAGTCAAAACAATATCAATTTAGTATCTCAATGCGATATCTTAATCATTGCCGTAAAACCACAAAATATGGACTCACTCCTTAAAGAAATTAATCCTTATATCACTAAAGCCAAATTAATTATTTCCGTAGCAGCTAGTGTCACAATTAATTATATTGCCCAAAGACTAGAAGTACCAGTTTCAATAATTAGAGCAATGCCAAATACGCCTTGCGTAATAAATCAAGGAATGACTGCTATATGTGCTTCAGCTAACTGTAATCAAGAAGATCTTACTCTGGCTAACGAAATATTTAAATGTGTTGGTGAAACGGTGTTTGTTGATGAATATTTAATGGATGGCGTTACCGCCTTATCCGCTAGTGGTCCAGCATATTTATATGTAATTATTGAATCTTTAGCTGAGGCTGGGGTAAAACTAGGAATATCCAGGGATATCTCTACATTATTAGCAGCTCAAACTATGCTGGGCGCAGCCTCAATGGTATTAAATTCCAAATCACATCCGGCGTTATTGAAAGATATGGTCACTACACCAGCTGGCTGTACGATAGATGGTTTAATGGAATTAGAAGAAGGCAAACTTAGAGTTACCCTAATAAAAGCCGTAGTTAAAGCAGCAATTAGAGCTAAAGAGCTTGTGAATAATTAGCAAATTGCTTATAAGCACCAAAATTAGTTAGATTAATAACACCAGCAGTTTTAATAATTTTATTTAATTGTTTTGGCTTTAAAGTCATATATAAATCAATATTGTTAATTTTAAGACTTTGCAATAAACTTATTATTGAATAATCAGATTTATATAATACCCAATTTTGGTTTGTATGACTTATCATATTTTTATAACCAACCAATTTAAAAATATTAGAATTCATCAGATTTTTAAATTGCTTAATCTCACGGCTTATAAAAAATTGTTGGCCAGTGTTTAAAAAATATTGCTTACCATCAATTACCGCTTCAATACTTTTAGAACTTTGATCGTCTAAATTATATACACTTATACAGGCGTTATCTTGATAATTAGCTAAAGCAATTAAAACTATTGTACCTTGTTTAAAACTAATCTGAATACTACTATTCAGATTTAATACCATATTTTTTTTAACTAAAATTAAATTTAAGCCGTTTGTTAGTTGACAATTATTATTAAATTTCAAATTGCGATTATTAAAATAACTATTTTCTTGTAAATTTCGGTAACTGATTTTACTGGTTGTTTTACTAATTGATGATTGTTCTTCAAGATTGTCATTCCGATTATAAAAAGGCAAATCCTCATCATAAATCTTGTTTAAGTTAATATTGCTGTTTAATTGAGTCGAAAAGTTATTAATATTTAAATTTGTCATAGGCGGTTGGGTAAAGACCGAGCTAAAAATCCTATCATTATTTCTTAAATTTATGCTGTTAGCCACATATGCACTAATGGGTGGGTCTGCAGTAATTTTTACATTTCCACCTAAGGTAATTGAATTGGCTGGCAGATTACCAGTATTAAAAGTAATATCACGACCATTAGCAAATAATACATTATTGTTAGATGTTGCTTCAATACCATTTTTACCAAAATAGACGTTTGCACCATATGCAGTGTGAACACCTATATAATTCGGATTAGGATTATTAGTATTTAGCGATTGCTTTTGACCAATAATAACTTGGACAGTACCAATTCCAGGTGTTGAAGATGTTCCTCGTATAGTTATATTGGGATTGATGTTTACTGAACCATTAGTGGTATTTTGGTCATTAATAATAACACTGCCATTATTAGCTGTTAGATTAGCTGTACCAATTAACGATAAATTAGAGCCATAAGTAGTTAAGTCAATATTACCACCACTTCTTGATCCAACTCCAGTTGTAATACTACTTTGAGCAACCAGGTTACCTTGGCTAGTTATATTTATCGCACCACCAGCTGTAACTGATTGTAAATTCAAGGTATTACTAGAAATATTACTAATATTGATAGATCCATAACTACTTAACACTAGTGAAATTTCTGGAGCTAAACCATTATTTGAATAACCACCAAGATTAGCAATATTAATACTTCCAGAACGACTGTTTAAACTATAATAGTCGGCTCCTAGAACTGCTGGCAAATAAGGTGAAAAAATACTATAAATGTTTCCATTAGCAGTAATTGATATACTACCAGGTAAATTTATGTTTTGTAAAATAACATTACCTTCACTAGTAAAATTTAAAATACCATCATAAGAAACATAATTTAAATTAACAAAACCAGTATTAACATCTAATACATTTGAAACAGCATTATTATTATTTAAAATCAAATTTGGAGTATTAACTATTAAGTTATTACTCCAAATTTGATTTACGTTGTTTAAATCATTTATACTAATTTTATTAGCACTTAAAACAATTCCATTTAGGAATACTAAATTATTTTTATCATTGGAAGGAGCATTACCATAAATTGTAATTTGATTAGGATTTCCACTAAAATTATTATTTAGAATTAAATTACCAGCTGAATTGAAATAAATCGATAATGCATAAAAATCCAAACTATTATTAATTTGAATGCTACCAAAACTTTCTAGTGTTATTGTACCATACTGAGATGAGTTCGCCCCTGGGTTTACCAATAACGTTCCATTAATACCGTTTCCACTTGAATTAGAACCAATTACAAATGGTGTACTTAGATTAGAATTGGTCAGATTAATAAAACCGCCGCTACCATTACCAACACCGTTAGCATTTATAGTGCCAGTTATATCTAAGTTATTATTTACATTACTCATTCCACTGGTTACATATAAATTATAATCACCACCATTACCATTTAATCCAATGGGATTATTTTTTAAATAAATGGGGTTAACGGTTAGGCTTCCAGTATTACTAATATTAATCAAGCCACCACTACCCGAATTACTACCACTGCTTCCACCTTGGGCACTAGCTTGAATTTGGCCAATTCCGGAGCCAATTATAAGAGGAATATTAGCCGCAAAGCTTAAGTTTATTTGTCCACCACCACCATTTCCCAAAGCATTAGCCAAAAAAGTTAAATTTGAATTATCTTGAATTGAATAGGCCGAAATTTGAATTTTACCACCATTGCCATAAACATCAGGAATTACCGATATATTATTGGTATTTATGACTAAAGGTATATTTCCGACTGTCTCTAAGTTTAAACTATGAGTAGTAACTGGATCTGAAGTTGAAAGTAAATTACCAAGATTAAGATTTCCATTTACCGTTACTATAAATTGTGATGGAGCAATATAACTGCCATTGCCACTAAAAGCTAAATTGCCGTTACTGACTATAGTAGCTTCAAAAATACTATTGGTTTGATTTCCAGTTAGGATTTCCCCGTTATTTATTATTGAAGCACTGCCAATTAAATCAAGCTTAACTATTGGTGCTGAAAGATTAACATTATTTTCAACATTGACTCCACTAACATTGGTAATTAAAACTGATTGGTTGCCTGTTACATTACCAGTAAATTGTAAGTTACCAAAACAATAAAGTGAAATATTGGTAAAATCAGATTGGCCAATATTAATTGTTGAAAAATTATAATCAATAATATTGGCATTTTTACTGGTATGAACGAATAAGTTTGAAGCATTTGTTTGTATTGGTACATTACTAGAATATAATGTACCAATACTTGTATCACTTGATTGCATGGCTAAAATATTTGTGGCTATCTGAATTGCTCCAGTTGTTAAAGTGGTAGTTATAGATCCACTTCCATTCACATTTAAAGCTATTGAATTGGCATTGCCTGATAGTCCAGATAAATTACCATTGAGCACTATAGAACCTGAATTTAATGAATTAATCAATAAGGTATTGACGTTATTATTGTCAATTGTCAAATTAGCCAAATTTTCTGTTGAAGTTAGCATAAACACATTTGTAACTAAGTTTTGAAGCCGAATAATTGAACTGTAATCAATAATATTAATACTGCCAAGGCTGGTTGTAGTTATAACAAATGAATCGATTAATAAAGGGCTGTTTAGTATACTACCAGTACCTAAAGCTAAATTTAAGGTAGTTGTATTTATAGTAAAAAATTGAGATTGAACTTGATTAATCAAATTTCCATTATTCGTTTGCAAAGTAACCTGGTTTGAACTTTGAATATTTAGATTTACAGGTTGTGTAATAAACAAACTAGTATACTCATGATTAAGCAATATAGATAAATAACGGGCATTAGCAGATAATAGATTAACAGTATTTGGTGCGCTATCTATTATATAAGCAGCATTTGATGTATTTAGTGCAATATTAGGTGAATTAACTAGTAATGGGCTGGAATATATGCCAATAGCAGCGCTGGGATTATTGATATTTAGAGCAAAGAAATAATTGGCATTTAAAATCCCTAGACCAGAAATATTACCATTACTGACTAGGTTAATAATGTTGGATTGAATATTACTGTTAATAATTATATTGCCATTATTGGCATAATTTAAGCCATAGGCCTCAAGGTTAATTAATCCTTGACTGTTGGATGAATTAACTAAAACAACTGGTGCAGTATTTAAGTTATTTAAAAGATTAATATTAGCGCCAGAATATATAGTTACACCAGTATTAGTTCCAGTAGTACTTATATTACCATTTAAGCTAAAATCGCCAGTTACCGAAACTATAACTCCAGCGCTAGTAGCATTTATGGTTCCATTAATTTTAATCTCACCAGTACCTGATAAATTATTATGGGCAGGATTAACTAGTGAGTTGGTAAATAGTGTTAAATTATTAGGGTTATTAATTAAGTTAGCATTGGTTGCAGAATTTGTAAAAATATTATTATTAGTATTTACTAATGGAGTTTGGGTATATAAATATACACTACCACCAATACTCGAATTGCCTTGATTGTTATATGGTGTAGTTATAATACTGCCTAAGGTTATGGTTGGGGTGCTATAAGTATAAATTTGGGCTCCAGACAATACTAAAACATTACCATTTAGTCCTGAACTTGCAGTATAATTAGGTATCGTAAAAATATCCCCATTAGAAGTGCCACCAGTTACTATATTTGTACTATTGGATAAGATAATTTGTCCCGTACTTGAACCAGCGCTACCATAAGCAGCAATAACAACATTGCCGGCATTTAAGTTAGGAATAAAATAAGTACTTCCAGGTGGTGGGGCAGATGTATTATTAACACCATTTCCATAAGTATTCAAGGCGGTTAATCCCGTTAAGATAATATTGCCACCAGTATTACTACTTCCATTCAAGGTAACAGTTGATCCGTTATTGGTAATACTGGCTCCAGCTACTAAGGTAATATTGCCAGCGCCACCGTTATAAGCATTAAATACTTGCCCTGAATTGGTTATTACATTAGTTTGACTGCCAGTGTGAATACCATATCCCGTTAAGGAAGTATCGAGAACACCTGGATTTGTTGCATTGCTAAATATGCTACGACTAGCTAAGACAACCAAATCATACCCACCAGTGGTTATGCCCCCAGCAGGCAAAGTTATATCACCAGAGGTATTTATAATCAAAGGATCGCCAGTAATTTTAAAATCATTTAATTTAAGATTGGAACTAGCTACTTCCAGGCTAAGATTATGACCCTGGAGATTAACTTGACCAACGGTATTAGCAATATCAATATGCAAATTGCCTTGGTTGGCAATAAAATTAATAGCATTATTATTGAATTCATCTTTTAGTTCAAAATTACCGCCATTAACATATAAGACAGTATTGCCTGAGAAATTAGTAGCTGAATTAATAAAAATACTTTTCTCACTAGTAAAAGTACCTTGACTAGCCTGAATTTCTAAGTTTGGTGAATTATTAGTATTTAAAAACAAATCACCACTAGCTTCGACAAGATTGTTATTAGCAATATAGCCAATTTCACTTGTTACATCAATATTATTAGCTA
>JAKAZS010000019.1 GCA_021815785.1 bacterium | reverse complement strand
ACAATTAAAAACAATCAACCGCATACGATGAGGCATAACAATAATCATTGCTTCTGATATTGACAACGCCTGACAATTAAAAATAATCAGCTGCATACGATGAGGCAGCTGTCTTTTCGCAACAAGTCAATAAAAGCGTATATTAAAATCAAATACTTTTAATTAAGAATGGGATTTACTCGAAAAAATAAAAATATAAGCATCCAAGTAAAGCAAATTGCAATTTTAGGCCTTATTTATAGTGTTCGCTGACGCCACAACAATAAAGTAGGATGATCAAGTTTATAAATATAATGATTATTATCTTGATCAACCCAGGATTCTTTTAACTGTTGATGGCCTAGACCTACAGCTTGAACAAAATCTCTTAAACCATTAATAGCAAACGGATCGCCATTGACAATCCGAGCATGGATTTGACTAAAGTTATTAATAGTATCACTTACTACTAACAAAGGACAAGGACAATCTTGAATTAACTTTTCACATAAACTAGGAAGTCTGCTTTCTTCAATTGCTCGTCGGTGTCCAATAATTAACAAACTGTAATTCTTAGCCCGTTTAAGTATTTCTTGAGCTGGATCACCTTCATCAATATAAGTATTAGATTTAATATTAATCCCTTCAGCTTGAGATCTATAGGCAAGCATAATATCTTCACCAATAGAATGTAAAATTGAATTTAATTTAAATCTAGCCTCAAGATAAGATCCACTACCAATAAAACCTGGTCGAATTGGACAGGATAATAAGTTCCAAGCACCAGCCGTGTTTACGACAAACTGAGCATCGACACTAGCACCAGTTTGAGTAGCAATATTCCAAGCAAGATGACTTGCATCTTTAGCTGCAGCCGACCCATCAATTGCCAGTAGATAAGACTCCAGTTTCATCTTTCTTTTTACGGTAACCTATAAAAGGTTTACACCTCATAATACAATAGTTATTTTTAATGTATAAATAATTTTATTAATATTTAAAATTTGTGGTTAACGATAGTTAACAAAAATGCTTACAACTGCTTCAATGTCTTTTGGATATCATTTAAATGACTATTGAATATTTTTTTAGCAATGTCTAAAAGAGTAAATATTTTTTTATCACTACAGGCATAATAAATATTATTGCCTTGTTTACGTGAAATTACTAGATTCTTAGCTTTCAAAACCGCTAATTGTTGAGACACGTTAGGTAATTCTATTTCCAGCCTGTCTCTGATGTCGGATACAGTTAACTCACCATCACGAAGACAATCAAGTATTTTAATCCTTAGAGGGTTCGCTAAGGCCTTAAAAAAATCGGCTTTAAAATTTACGAGTTTATCCATCATGATGTTAATTAAAAAATTAAGCCAGGAAAATTAATATATATTGTAGCAAAATAATTTAACGAAAATAATTTAATGTAAACTAATTGTATAATAAACTAGCAATTGCGAAACTATGCAAGTATTATATTATTAAAGTCTTTAGTGAGTATAGAATACAGGGCAGTTAATTATTAAAATATGATTTCGGGAATGACTTTAATTATCTTTTTAGGCTTCACTTTACTATCACTTTCAATTTTACCAGTTTTAAGTGCTAGTAAAAAAATCGTTAAAATCATACCCATAATTATTATATTCATAAGTTTAGGAATAATCTGGCAAGGATCCCAACAACTAGCGCTTACGTCTAATTGGATTGCCTGCCAGCCAATCTGGCTTGGGCTTGGTCCACTGGCCTTTAATTTTGATTTTCTGGCTTACTTATTTATCTTGATTCTTTTAATTATTACCATTTTTTCGAGCCTGATTTCTATCGGATATTTAAATTCATCAAAAAATAAAATTAATCACCGCTTTTACTGGGCAAATTTTGTCCTGTTTATTGCCAGTATGTTTTTTATCTTTTTAGCAAAAAACGCTTTAACTTTTTTAGTTTTTTGGGAAATTATGGCCATATCATCATTAGCTTTAGTAGCCCTAGACTTTACAAGCACTAAAGCCCAAAAAGCCAGTTTAATTTATTTAGGCGCAACCAAAATGTCAACAATGTTTCTCACTATAGGATTTTTATGGTTGCATCAGCTTTATTCAAGCTGGGATTTTGCTAACTGGACAATTGGTTCAAATGCTACATTTATACCAGCCTTATTATTAGCCATTGGCTTTTGTATTAAAGCTGGGGCTTTTCCTTTTCACATTTGGTTACCTTATGCCCATCCGGCTGCACCAGGCCCCGTATCAGCCTTAATGAGTGGCGTTATGATTAAAGTGGCAATTTATGGAATTATCAGGATGTTATTAGTTAATGCCCATTTTGAAAATATGTTTTTTGTCTATTTCTTTTTATTGCTAGGTGCCATATCAGCAATTTGGGGTATTATCTTTGCTATGATTCAAAATGACATAAAACGATCACTGGCCTATAGTTCAGTAGAAAATATTGGTTTAATCTTAATTGCTTTAGCGATAAGTCTTTATGGCAAATTAACGGGTAATCATTATTTAGAAATAATTGGTTTTATTGCAGTTATATTTCATACGATCAATCATGCCGTATTTAAATCATTGTTATTTTTAGGAATTAGCGCTATTGATTCAAAAATTCATAATCATGATTTACATTATCTGGGTGGCCTTGCTCGATACATGCCTTGGACATTTTTATGTTTTTTAACTGGCAGTTTAAGCATTTGCTCATTGCCACCTTTAAATGGTTTTATTAGTAAATGGCTAATTTATAAAGGGTTATGGGAAATTATCTGTCAAAGTCAAAATAAATTTTTTAGTGGTATAATCATAATGATTATTGGGCTTTTAGCTATGGTTGGAGCTCTTGCGGTTTTGCTATTTACAAAGTTAATTGGCCTAATGTTTTTAGGACGAAGTCGTTCAGCTGTAGTAACTAAAGCTAGTGAAGTAGGCTTACTTATGCGAATAAGTCAAGTAAGTTTAGCCTTCTTATGTTTTAGCTTGGCGCTATTTTCACCAACTATAATTAAATTTATCACTAGTCATAGTTTCTATCAATTGAATAATGTTATTCCCCAGTTACCCATTGCAACGCTATTAATTGTACTTGTTTCACTAATTAGTATTATCTATTTTATTTTCCATAAATTATCAACAAACACCAAAAATCCACCCTGGAGTTGTGGGGCTTTACAATTAAGCCCATTAATGCAAGTTAATGCTGATAGCTATTCTTATAGCGTAGCTAATTTTTTTAAACCAATTTTACAGTATAAAGTAACTACAAGTATTATAGGTAGCGATAAACGGCATTTTCCCGAAAAAATTGAAAGCTCAGTTTCCAACACTTCATTAATTGAAACCAAAATTTATTCACCAATAATCAAGGATTTTGAAATAATTGGTAATCATTTTGCTAAACTCCAAGCTGGCAGCATTCATTTATATTTACTATATGTATTTATTTCTTTAATAATTTTATTGTTTATCGGTATGTATCTATGAAATATCTGCTTATCAGCTTACAGATAATTTTAAGTTTACTATTGCCTCTACTGGCAATAGGTATTATTCGTCAAATAAAGGCTAAACTACAAAACCGAATTGGGCCTCCATTAATGCAGCCATATTTTAATCTGATTAAATTATTTAAAAAGAATCAAATATTTAGTCACGATTCAACTTGGATTTTCCCACTTAGCAGCATTATTAATTTGAGTATCGTATTAATATTAAGTTTTATCGTCCCATGGCTACCTTTTAATAAATCAGTTTTTTCTGGTGATATTTTTTTATTAATTTATTTATTAGCCCTAATGCGCTTTTTTACCATTATTGGCTCTATCGATACAGGTTCACCATTTTCCTCATTTAGTACCAGTCGCGAAGTCAGTTTAGCCGTTTTATTGGAACCGGCAATAATTTTAGCCTTGCTAGCCTTAGCGGTTACCTTTAAAACCAGTGACTTGTTTCAGATTTTTAATTATGCTTATTCCTTAGATTTAATTAAAATACCAGTATTAATATTATCAGCATCTAGTCTGTTTTTAGCCTCGGTTGTTGAATTCTCCCGCTGCCCAGTAGATGATCCTACAACGCATCTAGAATTAACAATGATTCACGAAGCAATGATTATTGAAAACTCTGGATTAAATTTAGCCATTGTTGAATATACCTATAGCTTAAAATTACTATTATTTTATGGCTTAATTGCTCAATGCCTTACCCATTGCATTTTAATTATTTTAAATTTAAGTATATTATTGCAAAGTATTTTATGCCTTTTAATAATCTTTAGTTTATTAATTTTAACCAGTTTGATTGAATCGTTTAGTGTCAAATTATCCTGGCATAAAGTGCCTGATTTTATTGCTTATGCATTAACCTTTAGTTTTCTGGCGGTATTTGCTGCAATTATTAATGGAGTAAGTTTATGAATATTACTGATTTTTTTGCTCTAGGCAGTGCCTGTTTTGGTATCTTAATGCTTGGCAGCGTTAATTTACGTTTAAATTTATTTCTTTACAGCCTGCAAACCTTATTTATGGCCTTAGCTACCATAAATCAATCATTTAAACAAGTAAACATCGAAATGTATTTTATCTGCATTTTTATTATTGCCCTGAAAGCGTTGTTTATTCCCTATTTTCTCAACAATGTGCTAAATAAAATTGACATTCAGTATGATAGTAATGTAATGATACCAACAGCCATAGGCATGCATATTAGTATTTTATTTTTAGGAATCAGTCAATTATTATCCGATAAAATAATTCAATCAATGCCTTCTATTGATAGTATTGGCGGTGTTACTGCTGCTATATCACTATTATTTACAGGAATTTTATTTATGCTATTACGCAAAATTGCCATAAGCCAAATAATTGGTTTTCTTACCCTAGAAAATGGTATTTTTATCTTTGGCGTGTCCATCACTAAAGGTTTACCCTTAATAGTTGATTTAGGAGTACTTTTAGATTTATTAGTAGCCATAATGATTGCCGGATTATTTGTATTTCGAATAAAATCCAGTTTTGAACATATTGATGTTACCCAATTAAATGAATTACATGAAAACTAGAGGTTTTAATTAATGCCGTCCTTAATTGCAATATTTATAATTCCAACTTTAATAATATTAATTAACCTATTATTATCCAAGCTAAAATGGACCGGTTTAAAACTATCAGCAATACTCATTTGGGTTGAATTAATCAGCGTTTTAATCATTTTAAAACCAGTATTTATGGAAAATTCAATTCATTATTACCATGGCTTTTTAATTGATAAAATTGGCGCCTATTTTATCATTCTAACATCCCTAATAACGGCTGTATGTATCACTCATTCCTATTTTTTCTTTATCCAGGAAAGTAAAAACAATCCCAAAATTTCTTTTACCCAAATACAAACATTTTATATTCTAGCCATACTATTTTTTATTTCGATGTTGCTGGTATTTATGTGCGATAATTTAGGTTATTTATGGATAAATATCGAATTAACAACGTTGCTATCAGCTGGCTTAGTTTACTTTTACCGCAGTAAACACGCTTTAGAAGCCACCTGGAAATATTTTATAATTTGTAGTGTTGGCATTGCTTTTGCCTTACTCGGAACAATTCTGATTTATGCCTCAAGCAAAACCTTTAGCATTGAAGGCACCTTGAATATTAGCGAACTCATAGAACAGGCACCATTTTTAAATTTTAATTTCTTTAAATTTGGTTTTATTTTCTGCCTACTTGGGTATGGTACTAAGGCTGGTATATTTCCCCTACACAGCTGGCTGCCTGATGCTCACTCAGAGGCTCCAGCCCCAGCCTCTGCTTTATTATCAGCCTGTTTGTTAAACTGCGCATTATTTGCGCTTCTACGCATTTATTCAATTGGCGAACTAATACGTCATTGTGATTTTATGCAACACCTTTTAATTGGCGTTGGCTGTTTAACCATATTTGCCGCCAGTTTATTTTTAATTCACCAGCATGGCTTAAAACGGCTTTGGGCTTATTCGAGCATTGAAAATGTTGGTCTAATGCTTGTAGCCATTGGCATTGGAAGTCCAATTCTCTTTTTCCTCCAGGCGCTAAATCATGCCTTAGCCAAAACTTCATTATTTCTGTTATCCGGAAATATTATTCAAATAACCAATAGCAAAGAACTAAAAGATATTCGTGGTCTTATCAAATTTTCCCCAAGTCTAAGTATACTATTAATATTAAGCAGTTTAGCAATTACCGGTACGCCACCATTTGGCAGTTTTATAAGCGAAATACTCTTACTTACAAAATTATTAAGCTTTAACTTTATGCTACCAGCCATTATAATAATTGTAGCTTTAACAATTTGCTTTATTGCCGTTTTTGTTCATGTGGGCAGAATTACTCTAGGTCAGCCCAAACAAAATTGGATTAAACTAAATAATTTTCAATTTAACCTTATGCCGTCATTATTAATTTCAATATCATTATATTTAGGCTTTATCATAAACAGTGATTATTTTAGAGGTATGTATTAATGCTTAATCCACCCATAATAGTTAATATTAATTCCCTCCAGGAAAACCTCAAGGCTAAATTAAAAGACTCAAAACTGGGGTTAATTAGTTCAATATCTGGTCAAGAATTATTTACCTTAATTCTTAATAATAATGAAGGAAATGCTAGTCTTTTAATAAGTAATATTGAGAATAATAATACCTATTCAGCTTTAACTCCAGCCATTCCTCAGGCACACTGGTTTGAACGTTATCTACACGAAATGTTTGGCATATTTCCACAAAACCATCCCCGTTTAAAATCAGTAATTTTTAATGATTTAGGAATAATTGACTATCCACCTTTACGAAGTATTGATCAAAATTATCAGCATAATTTTCAAAGAGATACCAGTTTTTTAAATATTGAAGGCAATGATCTTTATATTGTACCAGTTGGACCAGTACATGCTGGGGTTATTGAGCCGGGTCATTTTCGTATAAGTTGTGTCGGCGAAAATATTATTAATTTAGAAATAAGACTAGGATTTGTCCATCGTGGTATTGAAAAGCGTTTGACGCAAATTCCTTTAACAAGCTTAAGATTTTACGCTGAAAGTGTTAGCTCCGATTCATCTAGCGCTAATGCCCTAGCTAATACATTAGCTCTGGAGCAAATGTTAGAATTAAACGTTAGTGAAAGAAGTAAATATTTAAGGACACTAGCAATGGAAATTGAACGTTTGTCGATGCATATTTGTGATTTAGGAGGAATGGCAACCGATTTAGGCTTTAATACCATAGCCATGGAATTAGCCCGCTTACGCGGTCAAGTTTTTGCCATGGGTGATTATTTAACGGGCTCGCGATATTTAAGGAATTTTATTGGTATTGGTGGTGTAAGAAAAGATGATGACCTATATTTAAGTAAAATCAAATCACTCATAATAAATTTAAAACCCAAATTAACAAAAGTAATAAATTTCTTTATTAACAATCAAAATGTTTACCAAAGACTTCATAATGTAGGTAAATTAAGTAAATCATTAGCTTGCGATTTTAATATGGTTGGAGTAGCCGCACGAGCCTGCAATATTGCTTATGATACCAGATTGATTTACGACCAGGGTATTTATCCAGCAACTATTTTAAAATTAGCCGACGAATCAGCTGGCGATGCTCTAGCTCGAACCAAAGTCAGAATTAAAGAGATTATAACTTCTATCGCTCTTATTGAAAATGTATTAGACAATATTCCCCAAGGCACTACACAATTAGCTAATGTAAAGTGTTTGCCCGCTAATTGTATTGGTCTGGGTATTGTTGAGGCGTTTAGAGGTGAGCTTATTCATTTAATTTTCAGTGATGAAAACGGTCAAATAAAACGTTACGCTATTAAGGATCCTAGTTTTAATAATTGGACCGGTCTTGCTATTTCAGCCCGAAATAATTTATTAGCTGATTTTCCCATTATTAATAAAAGTTTTGCCTTGTCCTATAGTGGTCATGATTTATGAGGTATTTATGCTTGATATTATAAATTATTTAGCCAAACAAGGATTAGCCACCAACAAAGATCTATTTGCCGATCTTAACGAGGCTTGTTCAGGCTTACCAAAAATCAATTACGATCAAAGCTGTTCAGATTTAAGTTGTAATAAGTGCGTTGAATTATGCCCAACCCAAGCCATTAGCTTAACTTACGATCAAGACAATAAAATTAGTCCTGACTTAAATTTAGCTAAATGCATTGGTTGCAGCCAATGTATCGATAACTGTCCGGATAAAGTATTTGTTAAAAATTTAAATACAAAAACAGCTGTGACCCAAATTGAAGATTTAGTCTTATCTAAAGCAAAATCTATCGCCAAAGCCAATATCCAACCGATAGTAAACAAAAATTTTAGACCTTTATTTAAAAAGTCCTTATCGATTAGAGTGGTTTCGACCGGGTGTAATGCTTGCGATTTAGAAATAAATGCCACATTAAATCCAATGTTTGATCTGGAACGCTTTGGAATTAATATTGTGGCATCGCCACGAATGGCTGATGCTTTATTAGTTACTGGTCCATGTGGACTTGCTATGCATGAAGCAATTAAAAATACCTATGCCGCTATGCCAAATCCCAAATTAGTTATTGCCTGTGGCACATGTGCCTGTTCAGGAGGACTACATTACAATGGCTATTTTAAGACCAATGGATTATGTCCACTTCTTGATGTAGATGTATTTATTCCTGGTTGTCCACCCCATCCCTGGAGTATAATTTATGGATTAATGCTAGCAATGGGTCATGAAATAATAGCCGCTAAATAAGATTTTCCTGACCAAATCATAACAATTTATAAGTTAGCTAACATTTGAGACGCATAGTCAATGCAACAGTTTAAAAGAACAATTAATTAAAATAAAAAAAAAGAATTTATGTATAGGCTTAATCTCAAAAAAATTAAACCGACATAATAGAAGGAATATACATTTGCTTTGCCAAAAACACCCAATAGTCCAGAATTAGTTGTACTGGTAAATTGACTATAAAAGGAGGCTGTTTCAGATGATCCAACATCCTTTTTTTAAGGTAAGCGTAATTAATTTATTTCATGGCAGTTAATTTTGGTTTAACTACTTGTTCGTAAATACCTTTACCGCTTGAACTTTGCGTTACAATACAACTGGTTTTAAGCAACTGATTGGCTAAATTTTGGCAATCCTTTCTTTTAAACATTGCTTTTAAAGGCTTAATAGCATTTATAGCGCTAAGAATAGAAAAATCCGACATATACGTAACTGTTCCATTACTAGTATTAGTTTTAAGATCGCGATAGCCAATGCTCTTCGCCTGGTTGACATTAGCAAAATCAGTTAGGTAATTTGAAGCCAACACAGTTAGATGTTGTCCTGGGTTAAGTTTAATTTTACGATCGTCAGACTTGACGATTACGCTATCTTTGTGATTATCATGCAAATTATAAACACTAACAATTCCACTATTAACTATAGCTAATACAATTGCACCACGTTTAAGTAATAGCGTTGCTGATTTTGTTTTACTTAAAGCAACTACTATATCTTGACTGGCTACTATAATGGCAGAGCCTTGAGTCAGGCTTGTTTTGTGATTATTGGTAGCTAAGGGTAATCCGCTTTCTTGCTTTAAGCCATTAACACTTATGCCAGATTCAATATGATGACAAGCTATTGGCATAATAAGTGAAGTGTTATTAACGATATCGTTATTGTCTGTATCATTATTATTATAAATTGTTGCATTACTTTGGCTGACTTGGTTAGTAGCATAATTATTTAGAAGTAAGCCAGCTTGATTATTATCTAATACATTAGCTGGAATTGGATTATTTACTAATGTATTAGTCGTATTAACTGATTGGCTAAAGCTATTTGTTAAAGGAAGACTATTCTGAATAGTAGCAAATCCCGAACTTACAACAGGTGGATCAGCAGTAATACTTACATTACCATTTAAGGTTATGGCATTAGCACCTAAACTACCCGTATTAAATACGATACTTTGTCCTTTTGCATTTAAGGTGTTGCCACTTGCCGTCGCGGTAATCCCATTGTTACCAAAGAATACACTGGCTCCACCACTAGCTTGAACCGATATGCTAGTGGGATTAGGGTTTCGAGTATTGGCCTGAGTATAGGCTCCAATGTTAAATACCACGTAACCAGCGGTATTAACTGGAGTGTTGGTATAAACAAAACTATTTTTAGCAAAATTTATAGATCCTGCAGTTGTATTATTATTTTGAACTACAATTGGACCATTGTTAGTGGTTAAGCTTACGCCAGTACTAGTACCAATATTAATGATGCCATTAGCGCTTAAGTTAATCTCGCCACCATTAGCATTACTACCAGCACCTGTAGCTACTGAGCCATAAACATTTAAATTACCATTTGTGTTAAAGGTAAATGAGCTACCGGACTGTCCGCCATTTATACCACTTTGACTGGCTTCATCGTAGATATTGACAAAATTATTTAATCCTTGTGTTGAGGCGGCAACAATGCCGCTGTTTAATAATAATCTGCCACCAGCACCTATTGCTCCACCGCCACTAACTAACGCAATATTTGGTGCCATCATTAGCGCTCCAGTTGTTGGTTCAGCAATATAACCATTTTGCGAAGCCGTTAAAAATATAAAATCATTCGACTGAATACTAGCATCATTATATATGCCATAGCCACTAAAGGTTTGAATGGCAATTATCTGAGCACTTATAACTCCAGGAGTAACTACACCGCCTTGATCGATTTGAGCATAAATTGTAAGTGGACCGGCCGTATCTAGTTTAAAAACACCGCCAAAACCTGTACTTCCAGCTGATAAACTTGCCTGACTGGCCTGTAATACAGTGTTACCGGTATATGTATCATTTACATAAACACTTGATCCGGTTCCATAACTTTGTAGTCCTATATTATGAGCGTTGATCTGCATAAGATTAGCTGCTGATCCTATGCCTAAACTGCCGCCAAAGGAATATAAACCAACTACTGGAGCTGTTATAGTTCCAGTGCCAGTTAGATTTCCAGTAGTTTCTATGTATACATTAGCCCCGGATATTGAAGTGCCAACGTTTAAATTAGCACTAGTATTATTAATGCCAACCGATAATAAAGGAGCATTAAAGACTATGTTATTGGCCTGCGTTATTAGACCATTGCCATTAAAGCCAATTTCACCACTATTGCTACTTAGGTTTAAGCTGTTACCTATTATGACACCACCTGTTCCTGTCGTTATGTAGCCTGAGCCAGTTGAATTAAATATATCGCTGCCAATTGACGTGCCTACATTTGAATTAATAGTTATCCCGCCAGTTCCTGTAGAGGTTAATGTTATTGTGCCAGCTGACAATTGACCATTAGTGATTATTGTTCCATTATTGGCTGTAATTGTAATATTTCCATCCTGAGTATAAGGTAAGCCTGAGTTATTGCCACCATTGCTGCTAGAATTGAAGCCTGCATCAAAACCATTGAGACCATTCTGACCACTGGTTCCACCAGTACTGCTGCTGCCTCCAACCCCACCAGAGCCATAACTATTTATGCTGCCATTGCCACCAGATCCACCAGTACTACCTGAGGCTCCAGGCTCGCCACCGCCGCCGCCGCCGCCAGCACCACCGCCAAAACCACCATCGCCACCAAATCCACCCGATGAACTGCCACTACCACCAGCACCTCCGTTACCGCCATCACCACCACCACCACCAAAATTACATAAAATAGTACCGTTAAGCGTTATATTACCTTGACTGCTGGAAGCTATGGTAACGCTTCCGCCAATACCACCACCTGGATAACCACCGCCGCCACCGCCAATACCACCAGCGCCACCACCGCTGCCATAGCCACCACCACCGCCGCCGCCACCAGCACCACCGCCTAACGCATAAATGTTGCCAGTTATGGTTATTGGATTACTGGTAGTTGTTATCAAAACACTGCCACCATTGCCACCGCCGCCACCAGTACCACCATTTTGAAAGCCACCGCCAGCACCACCGCCACCACCTCCACCACCAGATACGTTCAGCGAACTTATCAAGTCAATTGAGTTAAGCGTAGTATTTATATTGATATTGCCACCATTGCCACCGTTACCACCCAGGTCACCGCCGCTACCACCAAAGCCCCCTGTACCACCATAAGCATTAAGATTAGTTGTCAGATCAATTGAGCCCGATGTGGTAGTAATATTAATGCTGCCACCGGAGCCACCATTACCACCATCACCACCATAACCACCATTGCCAGATCCACCAATACCACCGGTGGCATAAAGCGCTGCCGTTAAAGTGTTGATTGATCCTGTTGCATTGGTGATTGTTATACTGCCACTATTACCACCGGCTCCACCAGCACTGCTACTGCCACCAGACCCCGTACCACCGTTACCACCGTTACCACCACTAGCTACAAGTCCATAGGCTAAGTTCATTGTTCCCGAAGAAGTGCTAATATTTACATTGCCACCGTTACCGCCAACTCCACCAGTTGTATGGCTACCAGAAGCATTCCCTCCCGTACCACCATTACCACCACTAGCTGAAAGTCCAAAATTTAGGTTGACAGAGCCTGATGTGCTTACAACGTTGACTGCACCTCCAGCGCCACCATTACCACCATTGAAATTATTACTGCCAGCGCCGCCATTACCGCCATTTGCATCTATGCTATTTATAGAAATATTTCCACCAGCCTGAATAGTAATTTTTCCAGCCGATTCACCAATACTGCCCGGCTGACCAGATGCCCCAGCATTGCCATTAGCCCCGGTAGTATTTATAGCTACGACTGTGATACCAGCATTAGCTATATTTGTACCATTATTATTAATACTTCCACCGGTAACAACTCCGGCTGGACTAATTGTGACTGCTGACGCTTGTGCTGCCTGCGTATAAAGACTAACCGTACCTCCACTAGTAGTAATATTACCAATATTAATTGTATTTGTAGCAGTAGCTGGACTAGCTCCGGCGATAATTAATACATTTCCTCCAATACTGCCTGTATTAGTTGATACAGCATTTAGATTATAAGTGTTGGTGGTATTGCTGGTTAAAACTTCGCCACCGCTACTTCCACTGCCTATGGCTACAAGGGTTATGTTTCCACCATTACCAGTAGTATTAGATGTATCTATAACAGTTGCGCCAGTTAATCCATTATTGGTAACTAAATCGATATTACCACCAGTATTGCCAGAACTGGCTCCTAACGTTACGGTGATATTAGTAGTAGTTTGGGTGGCTCCAGTTGGAATTGTTGATGAATTAGTATTTGTTGAAGTGATATTACTGCCAAGTCCTGCTATCATTATTAGGCTGCCACCACTTGTTGTTATGGATGCAGTTGAGCTACTGGCTACATTAATATTACCACTAGCAATTATGGCTAAACTGGCTGAGCTAGATGTAACTGACCCGTTTAAACTTATATCGCCACCGGTATTTACATAGGTAGGATCGCCATTAACTAAAGCATTGCCAATGAGCATATCTTTAGAGACTGTTACCAAATGAGCACTATTAGCAATTACATTAATCTGACCGGTTACATTATTGGTTACGCCTTGAATATATCCGGATTCAGCGTTTAAATTTAATTCTTTACTTAAATAATTAGCATATGCTAAATTTATTCCTTGAGTTAAAGATGTTGCATTTACATCTATATTAATTTTTCCGTTACCAGCTTCAAAGATACTGGCCTGCGTTCCAGTGATGTCCAACGTGTTAGCATTAGTAATATTAATATTACCCAAGGCTGCTTCAATAATCCCGGCGTTGTAAACCATTGGTGCATTAATATTAACGCCACTGCTTCCATAAATTCCGCCTTCATTAATTAAGGCAGTGGTTGTAAGATTAAGTGTTCCACTTGAACTAATTAAGCCACCGTTTTCATTTAAAATCATCTTAGCCTGTAAATTACCGCTACCATTAAAAACAATGTCGCCATAGTTAGCTAAATTTCCCGTAATGATTAATTTGCTAGAATTGTCAACTAAAGTTACACTACTTGGCAACTGTAAATTACTTATATTATTACCTAAGGAATATGCATTTAAACTTCCACCGATTGCTTGACCACTAAGGTTAAGTATTAGTGACTGATGATTAGTACCTAAGATCTGGCTTACAGCTATAGCTTCTGATGGGGTCAAAAACTGATTACGGGAAACTTCTAAATTATGACTACCAACAGCAATATTAACATCATGTCCTAAATTGCCTGTATTTACAGAATGCAGAGTAGAAGTTAAATTTATAGCTAAAGTTGGATTGATAACGCTCTGGAGTATGGCATTTATATCAAAATGAGGGTTGACAACTTCTGGATTAATTGAAGCCAGTGCATGTTGCGCCTCATTGGTGTAATTAGGACTGTCTTCACGATGATGGCTAGTTGTACTAGTATTGGCAATACCGCTGTCAAATGCCAGAACATGGCTCGATTGAAATAAGGTGAACATAAAGGTAAGCAAAATAATCATAATTTTGGTGAATAGCTGATGCTTACTTAAACATTTAGCCAGAGATTTAGCTAGCGTTTTACTGATAGCGTTATTGGGCTCAGTGTTAGCAATCAATCTTACCTGTACTAAGGCTAAATTATTATTACTGTGATTAATTACCATAAAATCAAATCTCCCAAATATATAGTTAAGCATTTAGGGCTACCACTTTGTATGTTACAAATTGATAACAATGATATATTAATATTACTAATTTGATTTTTAAAAATATTTAATTTAATTTTTGACCGAATTATTTGTAATACATCAAAGGTATTAAACGAGACCACAAACTATCCCCAAAACAGCTAAAAATTTAAATCTGTTACATCAGAAAAATTTTAATTTATTATAATATTTGATTCTTAAAATGAGTGTTAGTCGCAGTCATTAACCGTATCATTAACTTCATGAATATTATCTGCCAAATTATATAAATAATTAGTCTTTGACTGTTGTCGGTTTTGACTTTTGGAACTGTATTTAACTTGTTTTTTTAATAGAGGGATTTTAGTTACGGTATTATCTTTACCATAAACAAGTTTAATCCTTGATTCGTTTTTGGTGGATATTGATTTTAAAGCTTTTTGTTTTTCGAGCGCTACGGGAATGAGGTTTTTATAACTTTGATAGCGCGAGTTTGAAATTTTATCAAGATTGGCGATAACATTACAATTATCCTCAGTAATATGCAGACAGTTAGAGTATTTGCAGTCACCAGCTAAGGCTAAAATATCTTTAAAATAATATGTAATTAAACTTGGTTGAGGGCAATCTAATTCTTCTAAATTAAAGCCTGGAGTATCCGCAATCCATGAGTAATGATTGTCACTACCTTTAATTTCATACAATTGTGTACAAGTTGTGGTATGTTTGCCATAAAGACTTTGTTCACTAGCCGTTTTTAGAGCTAAATCGGGATATAGTAAATTAAGTAAACTAGATTTGCCAACACCAGATGGACCGGCAAAAACAGTTATAGAATCCGTTAGAAGTATTTTTAGATCATTTAAGCCAGCCCCAGTCAGAGCTGAAATAAAGACCAGTCGGTAATTAAGTTTTTCGTAAATGTTTTTTAAAGTTTCAATAGTTTCGTCATCGGCTATATCTAATTTGTTAAAACACAAAATTGGTCGGGATTCATCTAGATAAAGTTCAAAATGCAAAATGAGTTTATCAAGCAATTCAAGGTTAGGGTAAGGATTTTTTAGCGACATTACCAAGACGACCTGATTTAGATTAACAATTGGTGGCCTGGGTAATTGATTGTTACGATCGAGACGCTTAACAATTAAAGCGCTATGTTTTTTTGCGGATAAAACTTCTTGTAAATCGGCAATTTCAACGATGTCGCCCGTTAAAATATTGATTTTTTCTTTCTTTAAGCGTCCGCGAGCCTGACACAGGACGACAGTGTTTAAAACAGGCATGTGGACTAGGTATCCACCAGCATGGCTACGTAAAACCAGACCCAATTGGCTTTGTGAAAATTGAGAGTTGTTAAGATACTTTGTCAATATATTGCTACTCATATATTAAATATATAAGAATTATTGGTAAAATAAACCTTTTGAGAATTAAATTAAGCTATTTAAATAGATTAAATAAAATAAATACTTGGTCAACCAAGTTATAAAATATCAATAGCTAGATTTTTGTTTAAGTTGAGGAGTTAAGATGAGTTTAGATAAGATAAGAAATATAGCTATTATTGCCCACGTTGACCATGGCAAAACTACTCTAGTGGATGGCTTTTTACGACAAACGGGAATTTTTCGTGATAATGAAGATGTCCAGACCTGTGTAATGGATTCTAATGATCTAGAGCGGGAACGTGGCATTACAATTATTGCAAAAAATACGGCCATAACCTTTAAGGAGCATTTAATTAATATTGTAGATACCCCAGGACATGCTGATTTTGGTGGTGAGGTTGAACGGGTTCTAAACATGGTGGATGGCTGTTTATTAATTGTTGATGCTTTTGATGGACCAATGCCGCAAACCCGTTTTGTTTTACGCAAGGCGTTAGCGCAAAATCTAAACCCAATTGTGGTTATAAATAAAGTTGACCGGCCGAATATAAATCCTCATGATGCTATTGATAAGGTTTTTGATTTATTTGTGGAATTAGGTGCTAACAATGAACAGTTAAACTTCCCTTATATATTTTGTTCCGGGCTTAAAGGCTGGGCAACGCGTGAAGAAAATGCGGTTGGTGAAAATCTCAATCCCTTGTTAGATCTTATTATTGAACATTGTCCAGCACCAATTGGTAATATTGAAGAACCATTTTCCATGCGGGTAAATATCATTGACTATAATGATTATCTAGGCCGAATTGCTATTGGTCGGGTTTTTAATGGTGAAATAACTACTAATAGCAGTGTGGTGTTACATACTGAAGGTGATAAAAAAATCAGAGGTAGGATAACCAAATTATATACTTTTCATGGACTTAAAAAAATTGAATCACAAAGTGCTTCTTGTGGAGAAATAATTGCCCTAGCTGGTTTCCCTCAATGTCAAATTGGTGACAGTATTACATTTAATGAAGAAACGATAGCTTTAGATCGTATCGATGTTGAAGAACCAACGGTTAAAATGTCATTTTTAGTTAATAATAGCCCTTTAGCCGGTACGGAAGGTAAATATGTTACCAGCCGTAATTTAAAGGATAGGCTATACCGTGAGTTAGAAACAAATGTGAGTTTAAGGGTCGAAGATACCGATAATACCGATACATTTCTCGTTAGTGGACGCGGCGAATTACATTTAGCTATTTTAATTGAAACCATGCGCCGTGAAGGTTTTGAGTTTCAGGTCTCGCGACCCGAAGTAATTTACAAAGAAAAAAACGGTATTCAGTACGAACCATACGAAACATTATTAATTGATGTTCCTGATGATTATTTAGGACCAGTTATGCAAGAATTAGGTCAGCGTAAAGCCGAAATCGTGAATATGGAATCTAATGGTAAACAGTCATATGTTAGTGCGATGATTCCCACCCGCGGGTTAATTGGCTTTGCGAGCAGATATTTACGGATCACACGGGGCAATGGCGTTATGAATCATACTTTTGAAGAATATCGACCTTATAGTGGTGAATTAAGTTTTAAACGTAATGGTGCCTTAATTGCCTATGAAGCTGGTCTAGCGACTTATTATGCTTTAGAACAGACCAGTGATCGTGGTGTGTTTTTTATTAGCCCAGGGACTAAAGTTTATCCAGGTATGATTATAGGTGAAAATAATCGGGTTCAAGACTTAGAAATTAATATTTGTAAAACTAAGAAATTAACCAATATTCGTAGTTCTAATCAGGAAGTCTTAGTGCATTTAAGTGCTCCGCAAGAGATGACGTTGGAAGACTGTCTTGAATATATAGCTAGCGACGAACTGTTGGAAATAACTCCTCAAAATATTCGTATGCGAAAAATGAAAATTTAATTGCTGTTAGTAAAAATCAACTAGATTTTTTTAGTGTCGACAGATAAAATAAAATTAAGGTAAATTCGTTTTAACTTATTTATTAACTGAATTTTCAAATTTACTTAAGCCTAAAATTTAGCATCAATAACATATTTTTTTGATAGTAAATAATTTAATAGTTTAATAATTTTTTTAATAGTAATTTACAGCATTTTTTAGTCTTTAAAGTTAAAATCAATAAGGAAAATCATTTTTTTATATTTTAACTTATAAAATATTGATTATAAGCAAGTAATCTCAAGTAGCTTTACCATGACACAAAATATCATTAGTCAAGTAATCCAAAATTATCTAAATAATATAGTTAGAAGACCAGGTCATTATTTAATTGCCAGTTTAAATATTTTAAGGCTATTACAGACAAATGGGATTAATGGCGTTAAAGATTTAATTAGTTTAAGGCTTGATCAAGCTCGGCAACGCAATAATTATTTTGAGTGGATTAAGCAGTTTGATACCTTAATTAAGCCGACTTTAATTAAAGAGCAAATTGCTGATTTTAAGTTGAAACCTTTAATTTCAGTAGTCATGCCAGTGTATAACCCACCCGAAAAATGGCTTAAAATTGCGATTGAATCAGTTCGCAGTCAACTTTATGACAACTGGGAATTGTGTATTGCCGATGATAATTCTTCTAATCTTTATATTAAAACTATGCTTGAAGAATACACGAAAATTGATTCTCGAATTAAAGTAATTTATCGTGAAACTAATGGACATATAAGTGCTGCTTCTAATTCAGCTATTGAACTAGCTCGGGGCGAATTTATCGCTTTACTTGATCACGATGATGAATTACCAAACTATGCATTGTTTAAAGTTGTTGAATGTATTAATGATAATCCTGATGTCTGTTTAATTTATTCTGATGAAGATAAAATAAACCAGAATAATGAACGATATGGACCATATTTTAAATCAGATTGGAATTATCAATTATTTTTAGGGCAAAATATTATATCCCATTTAGGCGTTTATCGAACTAGTATAATCAGGCGAATTCAAGGCTTTCAACTGGGTGTTGAAGGATCGCAAGATTATGACTTGGCGCTTAGATTTATTGAACAAATTCAACCTGAGCAAATCAAGCATATTCCTTATATCTTATATCATTGGCGAGCGATTGAAGGGTCAGCAGCTTTAAGTCCCAGCGAAAAATTATACCCCTATGAAGCAGCTCGCAAATCAATCCGTAATCACTTGTCGCGAATTAATAAACAGGCTATTGTATCAAGTGCTTCTTTGCATATAAATCATTTTCATCGTGTTCAGTATAAATTGCCTAAGGAAATTCCTTTGGTTACACTTATAATAATTAATTTGAGTGATTTTTATACTCTTAATAGCTGTCTTGAGGCTATATTTGCTACAACAAGTTATGCCAATTTAGAAATAATATTATTGTTTGATGATGAATTGAACACTAATTTTTTGTCAATCAAAGAAATTATTAAAAATTGTTTAAATCCTGTAAATCTTATTTTAGCTACTTATAATAAAAAAATAAACCTGGGTGCAAATTTAAATCAGGCTATTAGTCTGGCTACTGGTAATGTCTTTTGTTTTATTGATACCAGTGTTGAGCCTTTGACTAAAGATTGGTTAACTGAAATGGTTTCAATTGCCTTACAGGATAATATTGGTATGGTGGGTATGAAATTGTTATATGAAAATGATACCATAGCTCATGCTGGCTTAATTTTAGGTCTACGAAATTATTATTCGAGCGCCCATCATTACTTTGATAGACTTTCTGTTGGCTATCATGCGCGGCTAATTCTTATGCAAGAAGTTACGGCCATTGATGGAAATTGTTTTGTTATTACTAAAAATACATTGTTAAATGTTGGTAGCTTTAATCAAAATGATCTAAGTCAATGCTATTTTGATCTGGAATTATCGCTTAAATTAAGGCAGGCAAATTTTAAAAATATTTTTACGCCTTATGCTGAAGCTTCTATTGGATTAAGACAAAATCCCTGCGTTGACAATATTTATGCTAAATATAATCAAGCTGATTTTGATTTTATAAAATCAAATTATGCTGATTATTTTGTCAAAGATTTCGGATTCAACCCAAATCTAGATGTTAACTTTGAAGATTTTCGTATTGCTTTTCCGCCGCCAGGTTTAATTAATGACCGATCTGGTTTAGTCGTTGATAGCAAATTCGTTAAATTGTCGAATACGAATTAACTAATTTGTTTTAAAGGATAATTCTAATAACTAATCAAATTATGAAAAAAGTTGGAAATTCTGAAATTTTTAATTTAATTGATTTTGATTTAAAACTTTTAAAAGATAATAAGGTTAAATATTTAATTGGTGTCGATGAAGTTGGCCGTGGTTCTTTAGTTGGACCGGTAACAGCAGCTGCTGTTTTGTTTAAAAATAATTTGTCTAAGCCATGTTCATGGTGTGAGCCTATTTATAAATTAAATGATTCCAAAAAAATCAGTGAAAAAAATCGTCAAATTATTGATTTTAGGCTTAATAATTTAGCTTACCGTGCTATTGGAGAAGCTAGTGTAGCTGAAATAGATGCAGTTAATATTTATCAGGCAACATTATTAGCTATGCACCGAGCCCTTAATCAATTATTGGAGCAGATTAAGATTAATTCTAAAATTGATCTTAATCAAGTCTTAATTGTTATTGATGGTAATATGAAAATTGTTAATTTGACTTATCAAAATATTCAGCTTAAACAAATTGCTATTATTAGAGGTGATTCTAAATCTGCCAGTATTGCAAGCGCTTCAGTTACAGCTAAAGTTTTTCGTGACAGTTTAATTACCGATTTGGCTAAACATTATCCCCAATATAATTTAGCAAAAAATAAAGGTTATGCTACGGAATTTCACCGTAAAGCCATCGGCGAATTTGGCAAAAGTGAAATTCATCGTAAAAGCTTTAAAATTTAAGTTAATTTTAATTGATTATATTGCTAATTAGTTATACAATAATATTGCAAAGGTGTAATTGTTAAACTGACATTCTTTTGGAGTAAATTATGGCTAATTCTATTGATGCTTTGAGTTTGTATAAAGAAATTTCTCAAGATCAACTGGCACAAATTATTGATGTAAGGAGTGATTTCGAATTTAAGGCTAAGCGAATTGATGGTAGTATCAATATACCTTTGCCAATAATTGAAGCTAACTTAAACAAAATTAATCAGGATAAACCTTGTTATCTTATTTGTCGCAGTGGTAAACGGGCTGAGTTGGCTAAAGATATTTTAATCAGGCATGGATTTAAGCCAATTGTTTTGGCGGGTGGAATTATGAGTTATGCTGCTAATAAATTACCCTTAATAAACAAAACTGCACCCCATTCATTTTCGATTGAACAACAAGTGCAAATAATGGTAGGTAGCCTGATTTTAATTGGTGTTTTTGTAAGACAATGGCAATTTTTAGTTATAGTTTGTGGCATTGGTCTTTTATATACAGGTTTAACAGGGTCTTGTCTATTAGGTAAAATATTGATGAGAGCACCATGGAATAATCGTAATATTTCGCAAAACTGTAATGGGTAAATAACCCCTAAGGAGATAAAAATGATTTTTAAACAATTTCACCTCAATTGCTTGGCTCATTATTCTTATATTATAGGTTCAAATGGCGAGGCCTGTGTTATAGATCCTAGCCGCGATATTGAATTGTATGAGGAATTTTTAAAAGAGCATAATTTAAAACTAAAATTTATTATTGAAACGCATTTGCATGCAGATTTTGTTAGTGGTCATAATGAATTAAAAATTAAAACAGGAGCCAATATTGTTTATGGTAGGCAGGCCGTGGTTGATTTTCCGCATTTGGGGCTTAGCGACAATGATAATTTAAAAGTAGGTAGTTTAAAACTAACTATTCTTGAAACCCCTGGGCATACTCCGGAAAGTATTTCTATTCTGGTTACTGACACTAGTAATCCTAGTGAACCAGCTAAGTTATTTACTGGTGATACTTTATTTATTGGTGATGTTGGTCGTCCTGATTTAGTAGTTTCCAAAGGTTTTACGATTGAACAGATGGCTGGTTTGCTTTATGATAGTATTTCTGCGAAAATTTTAACCCTTGATGATAATACGCAACTATATCCTGCTCATGGGATGGGATCTTTATGTGGCAAAAATATTAGTAAAGAAAATACGGCTACTTTAGAAAGCCAAAAACAAAGTAATAATTTGCTTAAGTTAGATAAAGCTGATTTCATTAATGCGGTATCAACTAATTTGCCACCAGTTCCAGCTTATTTCTTGCAGGCTGTAAACATTAATGCTAAAGGTGCTAAGCAATTACATAAAATTAACAAGCCTAAACAGGTTGAAATTGATGATTTGATTGATTTTGATAAAATGGCTAAAACAGTGTTAGATGTACGTAATAATAGTGATTTCGCCCGTGGTCATATTGAAGGAGCGATAAATATTTCTTTAAATGGACAATTTGCTTCTTGGGCTGGATCGATACTTAATTTATCAAAACCGCTTGTGCTTATTATTCCCGGGCTTGATAAATTAATTGAAAGTGTTATCCGTCTGGCACGTATTGGTTTTGATCAGGTAATTGAATATTGTATTATTGATGAAAGCAATAGTAACAATCCTAATTTAATTAAAATTGCGCAAGTATCTGTTGAAGAATTAAATCACTTATTGATCAATAACCCAATTAATATTCTGGATGTAAGAACAGTGCATGAAGTTAATCAGATTAAAATTGATAATATAATTAATATTCCTTTAATGGAATTACCAATACGTGTAACTGAAATAGCGCAATTTGATAAACTTTATGTTATTTGTGGCAGTGGTTATCGATCTTCAATTGCTTGTAGTTTTATTGCTAATCAATGCGATCTTGAATTAATAAATGTTATTGGTGGCATGCAAGCATATAAAGAATTTAAAAATAAACATTTAGCTAATGTCTAAATGATATTTTTGCTAAGGGATTTAATAATTTTAAATAGTTGTTTGCTAACAATTTTAACGGCAATGTTAAGCATACTTCAATAATCGTTTGAACTTTTACTAGTCAAGCTAAAGGCTAAGTTTAGCCATTTTGGCTATTGGATAGCTTGGATTGAGTGCTGACAATTGTTAGCAGGTTAAATTAATAATATCTAAACATTTATGCTGTATTAATTTAAAGTTAAAAAAAAATACTAGCATTACAACTAGCATTTTTTGATTATAAAATGCCCTCGGAGAGATTCGAACTCTCAATCCCTTACGGGCAACGCATTTTAAGTGCGTCTCGTATACCAGTTCCGACACAAGGGCATAACCTAGTAAATAATTTTACACCTAAATTTCAATTGAAGAGTGGGTTGAATTATTCTCTTTTAAATTCTTAACTTTTCTTTGTTTTTCAAGGTTGGCAAGAGTTTCTTCCATTAGTTTAAAGACATGATTGGTTAAGGGACGAAATTCATAATTAAAATCAGCTGGATCAACTGGGTCCAGCATTTCAACGATGATTTGACCGGTAAAATTTAAATTAAAACTACCTTTAGGTAAAATAGCGCCAGTACCACACTGAACAATAGGGACAATGGGCAATTTTAGCTGACAAGCTAGTTTAAAGGCGCCATCGCGAAATGCCAACAGTTTGCCATCTGGGCTTCTGGTTCCTTCGGGGAAAATCATTAATGAAGCACCTTGATTAAGCCATTTCTTACAGTCTTTCATCATTTTTTTTATACTCGAAAGATCGCCTCTTTCTAAAAAAATATATTGGTTAAGATACATATTTTGGCCAATAAAGGGAATTTTAGCGATTGAAGCTTTAGCTACCCATTTAAAGGGTTTGAAAATGCCATATATTACCATAATATCAATTAATGACTGATGATTAGCTACATAAATATAGGTTTTATGGGGATCGACTTTATTGCACCCATTATAGGTTAATTTCCACCACGGGCTGACATGCGCATAATGACAACCCCACAATGAAGCATAATAATGCAGTAATCTTCGGTTTTTGTCAAAAGGAGCGGTCACTAAACAAACAAGTGCCGCAATAGTTACAAAAAAAAATGATGAAGTAAAAAAATAGGTATAGTATAAGGCTGAGCAGATAGATTGTAAGGATAAGGTCATGTTGATTTTTAAATTATGCTAATGTAACTGGTTTACTGTTTAAGTAGTACAGGCTATGAAATGCTGCAACTTGCCCGTTATATTTGGCATTGTTTTTTTTGTGGTAAGGTAATTCGCACTGACTCGTCTTTGTAAAAACCATTTGGCCTATAGGCATTAAGGCATGCAAGCGTACCGGACGATTACCGACATTAACTATTTCTAGGGTGATTTGAGCTGGCGGGTGGCTGAATCCAGCGTCAATAAAACCGGCAGTTACATGTACCATTAGACCAAGTCTAGCCAGACTTGATTTTCCAGTTAACTGACCGACTATGTCGCAAGGTAAGCTGAATTTTTCATAAGTGGCTGCCAGGATAAATTCTTGGGGCTTGATAACGATGCTGTCAGCTGTTAATTCTTTTACCGAAGATTGGATTGATTCAGCGTCAAATGGGTCAATAACATCTAAATTGGCTTCGTGCCAGGAGAATTTATTAGCCAGTCTGACGTCATACGAATTAGGCTGAATTAAGCTAGGTACAAATGGCTCGATAATTAATTGCCCTGACTCAATAACCTGTCTAATTTCATGATCAACCATTATCGACATAATATAAATTACCTCTTTTAAAAATCTACCTAATATATAATTTATCTAATAATATATAATTTATCTAATAATATATAATTTAGCAAAATATTGTAATTTAGCAATATTAATTATTTTATATGATAATTGCGTAAATTTCTGAATATTTTAATTCAAAAATTTATTTATATTTATTTGACCCCGTTTATATATCTACTTGATAGCGATTAGACCAGGTCTTGATGTTTTAAGCATTAAGACTTTTAAAAATAATTTATCCTGATTGTAATATATTAACTTCTTCAAGCTTACTTGATTCATTAAGTAAAACCAATAAGTTGGGATGGTTAATTAAGGTAGGATCGCTAGCCAATAATTGTGAAGCTGCCTTGCGTGCATCAGTTAGAATTTGAGCATCACGGGATAAATCAGTTAATAATAAATCGGGTATACCACTTTGGCGAACGCCTAAGAATTCACCAGGTCCTCTAATTTCCAGATCTTTTTGGGCAATTACAAAACCATCATTGGTTTTAGTCATAATATCAAGTCTGGCTGCAGCAATTTCATTTGAACTAGACCCAATTAAGAAGCAATATGACTGTTCACTGCCACGACCAACTCGACCACGTAACTGGTGTAATTGAGCAAGACCAAAACGATTAGCATTTTCAATTACCATAATGGTGGCATTAGGAACATCAACACCAACTTCGATAACGGTAGTTGAAACTAAAATATCAAGATTTTTTTTGCGAAATTCTTCCATTACCAGATCTTTATCATCGGGTTTTAATTTTCCATGCATTAGGCCAATTTTAAAATTAGGAAAAATTTTCTGTTTTAAAATTTCATATTCTTGGATTGCTGCCTTTGCTGAAATTGTTTCAGACTCTTCAATCAACGGGAAGACAATATAAACCTGGCGCCCGTTAATTATTTGTTTGCCAATAAATTCAAACATATTTTTTTTCTGATTATTTTGGACAATTGAAGTATTAACAGGTTTGCGGTTAGGTGGTAATTCATCAATTTCAGATATATCTAAATCGCCATGTAATGTTAATGCTAAGGTTCGGGGAATTGGTGTTGCTGTCATGGTTAATAATTCGGGATATTTGGCCTTGCTCTTAAGCCTTGATCTTTGTTTGACGCCAAAGCGATGCTGTTCGTCAATAACGATTAAGCCTAAATTATTAAATTCAATATCGTCTTCTAATAAGGCTTGGGTTCCAACGACAATGTTTATTAAGCCATTGAGTAAATCTTGTTTAATTAAAGCCTTTTGTTTAGCAGATAATTTACCAACTAATAAGGCTACACGTAAGCCTAATGGTAGTAGTAATTGTTGAAACTGACGGTAATGCTGTTCGGCTAAAATTTCCGTAGGCGCCATAAGCGCTCCTTGGTAGCCATTTTCGATTGCTAATAAATGTGCCAAAAGTGATACAATTGTTTTACCTGATCCCACATCACCTTGAACCAGTCGGTACA
Organism: bacterium; assembly: GCA_021815785.1. GTDB lineage: Bacteria > Cyanobacteriota > Vampirovibrionia > Obscuribacterales > JAKAZS01 > JAKAZS01. The sequence goes on along the minus strand of JAKAZS010000019.1, from coordinate 11,476 downwards.
TAGGACGGTCGCTGGCCATATCTAGTGCGATTTCATTAAATACTCTAATTTGAGCGTTGGTTAATTTAAACGGTAAATTATTAATCAATTCTGTAGTTAAGCCTTGTTTATAATATTTAAATTTAACATCTTTCGGATATTGTTTTTGCTCTTGGCGTTTTTTAAATAATTTAAGCTGGAGATTAAATAACTCATCAAAAACTAGCCTCGTTCTTGCTTTAGTTTGTAATTCCTGTGAATCCGGAAAATGCATTTGGGTTAGAGCCGTTTGGTAATCAATAAGATTATATTCATTGATTATTGATTGAGGCAGTGGATCGATTAATTCATCTTTAACCTCGAAAAGTGCATTAAACATAATTTGACGAAAATATTTTAGACTTAAGCCATCGGTCAGGGTATACACTGGTACTATTCTGCCTACATGAATATTATCCGTATTTAAATTGTTTATATTATAATTGTAAAGCATATTATAATTGTGTGGCGATGGATTACTTAAGATTTCAACCTGGGCAGTTTTGAAAATCAGTTTATGTTTTAGTTTATCCAGTTCAACCATTCCTGAAATCATTACTAGAGCATCTTTTGGATATAGATTTTTCATACGATCAAGTAAAAATTTGTTAGATTTTCCGGCAATAAATCTAACATAGGCTATGGCACCAGTAGTATCTTTAATGTTAACAGTTAAAATTGAAAGATTACTTTTGCTTGAGGTAAAGGCCGTAGTCGAACTTATGATACCAATTATCGTAGAGAATTCTTTTTCTTTTAAATCTTTTATATGTTTTCGTTCCAGAAAATCAATATGCTGTTTTGGATAATGCTTGATGAGACTGGATATAGTAGTAATACCAAGATTATTAAGTAAAGAGGCATTTTTAGGGCCAACGCCTTTTAAATATTGTATTTCATTATTGAGTTTTAGCTGATTGCGGATATTATTTTGGCCTGTTGTTTTAGTGGTATTTTCAACTGGTGTTTTTAAAGACTGGGAAATATTGTTAATATTGGAGTTATTTAGCTCATAAGTAGAACTTGTATTGGTCGTAACTCTTAAATCAGTCGGATTTGGTTGGATTTCGACATTGGTCGAAGCTGGTAAATCAGTCGGATTTGGTTGGATCTTTTCATTAGCAATATTTAGTGGAGGTGGTGAATGTGTTTCTAAATCAAGAATAAGTTTTTCGACTTTTCTTAAAACACTAATACGTGCCGAAACGTCAAGTTGACTGTAATAGCGCATTAGACCTCTTATGGTCAACCAGGTATTTTCATTAGGATAGGCCGTGGTTAACTTAGCGGCTGTACGTCTTACAAACAAGGAAAATATTGTTTTTTTTCCTTGCAAGTCAGTATAATAAGCTTTACGTTCCAAGTCTATAGCTTTTTTTAAAGCTTTTAGCTCATTATTAAGGTCAATTTTAAAATTGGCAAAATCTGCCGGCATTTATTGTAATCGGTTAAGAATTAATTTACTAACAGCCTTAAGGGTAGCAAAAACACCAAGTCCTTCACTAGCAATTGCTTCAAAACTAGGAATACCTTTAGTATTTAATTCCCGTTCTAGTCGTTCTAATTCCATTGCATTAGCTAAATCACGTTTATTATATTGTAAAACCCAAGGTGTATTATCAAGGGTCAAACTGTATTCAGCAAGGTTTTGAATCATATTTTGCAATGATTCAACATTTTCACGAGCTTTCATTGAATCTGAGTCAGCCACAAAAACAATTCCATCAACTCCATTAAGAATTAATTTACGGCTTGAATTGTACTCAACTTGACCAGGAACAGTGTAAAGCGAGAATCGAGTTTTAAAACCAGCGACACTACCTAAATCCAAAGGTAAAAAATCAAAAAACAGGGTTCTTTCTGTTTCCGTATTTAAACTTACTAATTCTCCTCGCGTAGATGGAGATAATTGATTAAAGATGTATTTTAAATTAGTTGTTTTACCACCAAGGCCTGTACCATAATAAACTATTTTACAAGTTATCTCCCTTAATGCGTAATTTACAAGTGCCATTTTTTTATTGATTGCCTTTTGATTATATTTTTTGGTAATTAACTTCCTGGTAATTCGCTAGTAAATTAGATAGATGTCAAAGAGGAAAGTGTTTATTTTGGATTTTCTCTTGAACTTTATAAAGTTAAGTTTTCTTGACAACATTTAACTGCTCTATTTTAAAAATATCATAAAAAATATCATAAAAGATTAACATATAAAGATAATGTTAAACAATATTCTTACAAAAATTCAATTTTATAATCTCATCAATCTTTAGAACCGTAATTAGGGATAAACTTGGTTTATTATAATTTACAAATATGGGATTTAGCAATTAATTATTATTGATAAATATTTGTTAATTATATTTTTACTTAAACAAAGTAATTATTATTTGCTAGGGATTTTAAGTTCAGATTAAGCTTGTAACTTTAATTTTGATAGTTTAGGTAATTTAACGTCTAAAAAATATTAACAGACTTTACAAATCCCTGATTTTTAAGGATTAAAATTAAGACTATTTGCGATAAATAATATATACTATCATTTATTATAATAACTAATTTCTAGGGAAAAATGTGTCATGGCGAAAAGATGCGATGTTTGTTGCAAGGGACCTACAACAGGTATGGGTTATACTTTCTTGCGTTCTCACTATAATCCACATGCTAAACGTAGATGGCTGCCTAATTTGCAAACCCAAAAAGTTTATATAAATAATGCTGTTAAACATATTAAAGTATGTACAAGCTGCATAAAAGCCGGAAAAATTAAAAAAGCAGTCTAAATATTTTGAGCTAGTTTGATTAATTCATCTTTGCTTAAATAATAATCTTCGTTACAAAACTGGCATTTGCCTTGGGCTCCGCCGTCAATTTCGGCCATGTCAAGAATTTCGTCGCGTCCAAATAGCGTGATGGCTTGGTTGAACCTTTCCTGAGAACATTTGCAAGCAAAAATTAAATGTTTCCGTTCTTCAAAAGGCAACATTTTAAAACCATTGATAATTCGTTCGAGAATAGATTCCAGGTCTAAGCCTTTAAGCATTAAATTAGTAAAAGTGCCAAAAGTTGCAATATTATTTTCGAGCTTACAAATAGTATCTTCAGTGTGATCAGGTAATAACTGAATAATAAATCCACCCGAAGCCTCGACTCGGTCATTATTTAAATGTGTCCCGACAACCACAATTGACCCTAATTGTTCGGAATTACACAAATAGCGATTGACATCTTCGCCCACTTCGCCGGAAATTAATTCGCAAGTAGATGTTTGCAAAACGCCAAAACCATGATCAATAGTTACCTGTAATATGCCGCAGTTACCAATTGCTGAACCTACATCATAATTACCCAGGATATTTAAGGGCAATTCCACTTCCGGATGTTCCACATAACCACGAACAATACCAGTTGGGTAGGCATCAACAAAGACTATTCCTAAAGGGCCATTGCCTTTAAATTGTAAAACAATTTGCCCATGGCGGGATACCAATGGTGTAAGTAGGGCTCCAGCCGTTAGGGCTCGGCCTAAAGCAGCTGTAGCCGTATGAGACAATTGATGTCGCAATCTAGCCTCTTCGACTAAATTGGTAGTGGTTGCAATAATGACTCGGATACTACCATCGCTTGATATGGCTTTTAAAAATTGATCTTGCACTAATTTACCTGAAAAGCTTAAAAATTAAATGAATTTAACGATATAAATTTATTTTAACCTAATTAGGCTTATTTGCCAAATTTTTTTTAATTCTTGCCAATTTCTAAGCTATTACATCCTAAATTTTAATGGTTTAATTATTCGGTAATGTTAAGCTAGGCCCGCATATTTTATGGTTTGACGATAAATCTGAATAGCTAATGTTGAATCCGCACAATAATTTGCATCGCCAGCAATTTAGGGAAGGCTATTCAACAAAGATGGAATCAATCATAGAACAGTTAGAACCCTATCCAGTCCGTTCGTGTCCTTATAGATATTAATATGGGTAAAATTATGATTTTTAAAAATATCATAAACAGCTTGAGCTTGACTATCACCAATTTCTACAGCTATAAAGTCTGGTTGAGTAATTAAATGAGCGTATTTGGCTATTTGTCGATACAAGCCAAGTCCGTCTGCATCGCTTCCAATTAGAGCCGTTTTGGGCTCATTGAGAATGATTTGGCGGTCCAACCCTAAGTATTCAGCATAACTTATATATGGCGGATTAGAAATTAAACCGTGATAAATTGCTGAGTTTTGCTTAAAATTAAGCAAGTCAGTATTAATGACTTTTAGTCTTGCTGCGACACCATTATTTTGAGCATTTTCTTTGCTGATTTTACAGGCTTTAGGATTAATATCAATACCAGTAATGTTTAAATCAGGAAAGTGTTTAAGCAATGCAATTGCTATAGCACCACTACCAATACCAATTTCTAATAGATGCAGATTAGTGGTTTTAAAGGAGTTAATAATATTAATTACCTGGAATACTAATTCTAAAGTATCACTTCGAGGAATAAATACCCCTTGCGTAATCTTTAATTTTAATTCACCAAAATAGGCATAACCTAAAACATATTGTAATGGGACAAAAGATAGACGTTTATTTAAAATGGTGGTTAAGCGAATTTCTTGTTCTGGGTTTAAGTTTAAATTATCTTTTAAAATTAACTGATTTAATTGAAGACCAGTTAAGTCTTCAAGAATTAAATTAACCTGGGTTTCTAACTCAGTTTCGTCAAGGTCAAGAGGTTTTAAGCAGTTTTTAATCTGCCCTTTTAAATTATGATAATTCATTACTATTGTACAAGATTTATGATAATTCTAAAGATTGTTCGAGTAGTAATTTTTGTTCCTCAATAGCACTTGATTCAATTAACTTCTCTAAATCACCTTCAAGAATTTGCTCGAGACTAAAATTTTGATTGAGGCGATGGTCAGTTACTCGATTGTCTTTGTAATTATAGGTGCGAATTTTTTCTGATCGATCTCCGGTACCTACTTGTTGGCGCCGTTCATCCATAATGGCTCTTTGCCTAGCTTCTAATTCCATTTTATATAATTTGGCGCGTAAAATTTGTTTAGCCCGTTCTTTGTTTTGTAATTGTGATCGTTCTTCGGAACAAGCAACCATAAGTCCACTTGGTTTATGGACAATGCGCACGGCTGTTTCAACTTTATTGACATTTTGCCCACCAGCTCCACCAGAACGCATTGTCGAAATTTCCAAATCCTTTTCATCAAGGTTTACTTCAACATCATCCACTTCGGGCATAACTGCTACGGTAGCTGTAGAAGTATGAACGCGACCAGAAGCTTCAGTAACTGGAACACGTTGAACCCTGTGAACGCCAGATTCGTATTTGAATTTAGCATAAGCTCCATCGCCTTTAATACTAACAATAACTTCTTTATACCCACCGGATGGTCCATCGCTGTAACTTACTATTTGAGCCTGCCAATTCATTCGGTCACTGAATTTTAAATAGGTCTTTAGTAAATCGCCAGCAAATATCGAAGCTTCATCACCACCAGTACCAGCTCTTATTTCAACCATAATATCTTTATCATCATTAGGATCTCTAGGTAGTAAGAGTAATTTTAAATCCTGTTCAAGCTTTTGATATTCATTATTAAGGGCGTCTAATTCAGATTTAGCTAATTCTTGTAATTCTAAATCAGTCTCATTTTTAATAATTTCCTGAGTCTGAAGCAATTCTTTTTTTAGCAATTTAAAACGTTGAAATTTATCATTTGTCTCTTGAAGATGTCGACGCGCTTTAGTTAAGCGCTTATAAGTTTCAATGTCGTTAATTATCGTAAGATCTGATAACTTATCTTCAAGATCATGATAATTTTTTTCAATATCTTCGAGTTTTTCGTAAAATTTATCCATAAATATTTTTGCTAAAGATAAAGGAAGTAGGTTCTAAGATTAAATTCGGAGAGGGAGGGATTCGAACCCTCGCTGCGCTTTTAACACAGACAGTCTTTCCAGGACTGCACGTTAGACCACTCCGACACCTCTCCCCAAATATTTATTAACATAGTTTACCGTAAAATTATTAAAGTACAAGTAAGTTGATTTGAAAAATTAAGAAAATGCCTTAATAATTTGACAAAAGTCTTGGGCTATTAAACTGGCTCCACCAACTAAGGCTCCATCAATGTCACTTTGAAGGCTTAATTCTTCAGCATTAGAGCCTTTTACCGAGCCTCCGTAGAGAATGGGAATGGAATCAGCAATTTTGCTAGGACTGTCCTTGAAATGCTGAGAAACAGTAAAACGAATGAGTTTAATAACCCGGTTGGCTTCACTTGCTGCACAAACTTTTCCAGTTCCGATTGCCCAGACAGGTTCATAGGCAATAATAAATTTGTTGCTTAAGGATGTGGCACTTATACCATTTAAACTAGCCACAATTTGTCTCTTTACTACTTGATCGGTTAAATCAGCTTCGCGTTCATCTAAACTTTCACCGACACATAATATTGGCGTTAAATTATGACTTAAGGCTTTGATTAATTTAAGATTTACAGTCGCATTACTTTCGTTAAATAACTGCCGTCGTTCACTGTGCCCAATTAAAACATATTTGACACCCAAATCATTAAGCATTAGTGGTGAAATTTCCCCAGTAAAAGCACCTTTATCTTCAAAATACATGTTTTGGGCTCCGGTGTCCATTTGATACTGGCTTTTTTCAATAATAATGCTTATGGGAAAAATGTGGGTAAAAGGCGGAATAAGTAAGACTTTACAACTTGGGTTGGCTTTTATATGTTCACCAATAACCGTTACTAGGCTTTGTGACTCTTCAAGATTGGCATGCATTTTCCAATTGCCAGCAACAATTTTTTGTCGAACTTCCAATTTAGATATCTCCTTTAGGTTAGAGCTTATAATTTTAATATCAAAAATAACTTTAAATTAGCCTTTTTCAATTAAGTTAATTTTAAGGATAATTCGGTAAAAATGGAGCAAAAAATAAAGTTAAGTTAATAAATTCTCAATTAAATTTTAAGCAAATTTAATTTCATCACCCATAAGAATTAAATCGGCTTTTTCGCGCATGGGTTCAACATACCGAGAATAGGCTTCTTCAACATTTAAACTGTAGGCAATAGTCTCTAAAGTCGATCGGCCCCGATCAACATCCCGCCTTATTCTGCGTGCCATTCTTTGATCAATGGGGGTATCAATAAATATTTTTAAAGTTGCAATATCACTTAGAGGACAGTGAAAGGCAAATATGCCTTCAACTATGACAATTTTTTTCGGACTGGCTGGAATTATCTGACTGCCTACTGTTTTACAAGTCTTGATGTCATAAACAGGAACAATGACATCCTGTCCTTGAGCTAACTGCTGACAAGCTTTGGCGCAAGAGTCCAAATCGACAGCACTAGGATGGTCAAAATCAGCTTTGCCATTGACAAAAATTTCCAGGTCTTCAATATTTTTATAAAAACTATCGGTGGACACAATAGCTGCACCGACAAATTTATGCGCTAAAGTGGATTTTCCCGATCCCGATCCCCCGCAAATCGCAATTATTTGTGATTTTATAGGCATAAGACCTCCAGGCAAAGAGAATTGATTTTTGCTTTAAACGACATTGATTTATCTTGATAATAGAATTAATCTTTGCTTATGTTAAATTATTGGAACAAGTTAAGGATAAATTACATCGTTATAGGTTAGTAAATATAAATTAGTAAGTTTTTCAAATTAAATTAAATTTTACATAATTTAGCAATTTATAACGTATTTTATTTCTGTAAGCAAGTAATATTTAATTTATTAATCAGGCTATAAGATATTGTTTAATAAAATGCAATTAAATCAGGTAATAAATTCTGATATAAAGAACATCCAAGATCTTCATCTAGAAAGGTCTTTATCGAACAAGCATAACTTTATTAAAACGTTGTTAAGTTCAGCATATCTTCCTGTGATAATTGGACTACTAATAATATGTTTAACTTATAAATTAGGTAATCAGTTGTTAACTGGTGAAATACGTGAGCAAAACATTGTCAAATTGGATGCGCAAGCAATTCCTTTGACTTTGAATAAAGAAATTAAAGAATATTGCGAACCTTTAAATGGTTTTATCCTTGATTTTAAAGTAAATTCAATTGATGATATTCCTATTGAAAATCTGACTCGAGCATTTTTACCAGTTTTGTCTTTAAATAAAGAGTGTGTAGCTTTAGCCTTATATACCGATAAGCAAAAACCCTTAATTTTAAATAAGAAAAATAAAATTCTTGATATGAGTTTATTCTCTAAATTAGTTCCAGACACTAAACCTGATTATAAATTAAAACCAGGATTAAACCTTATCCATGAGCCAATTATTTTAAATAATAATTTAGTTCTTTTAGTATTTAATAGTAAAATCCCCCATAGTAATTATTATTTACTAAGTGTTTTTGATTTCACAAAAATACTAGATTTTACTTTTAATGACTTTACGCGCAAACATATTCAGGCTTCGGTTTTTAACCATGGTCAAAGAATTTACTTTAACTTTGACAAAAATATTAATGCCAATTCTTATATCCAAAGTTTTCATCTGAATTTTTATAACCTTGATTTAATTGTCCATCTGTGTCCCGATATAAATATCTGGGAATATCAAAAAAATGTATTGCCTGTTTATATTTTCATTATTGGTATCATATCAGCTATGGCTTTAGGCATTCTGGTGAGAATACTACAAATAAGTTTATTAAAACTTGCTAAAACAAAAGCATACACTCGTAATTTGCAAACTGAATTAAAGAAGAAAGAGGAAATGGTTAATTCATTAAATAAACTTGCTAAAGAATTAGAATTATCACTTGAAGAAATTAAAAATTTCTCAACCATTATTTCGCATGATTTACAAGTCCCTCTGGCTACGGTAATTGGCTATGTTGAGCTTATTAAAACCAGATATAGTAGTAATTTTTCTGTAGAAGCGAATGAATTTTTTAACTATATAAGTGATAACAGTTATTTTATGCGAGGTTTGATTAACGATTTATTAAAATATGCTAAAATAAATTTTACAATTGATGAATTTGATCTTATTGATACTGATTCAATTATAAATATTGTTATTGAATCATTGAATAGTATAATAGTTAAAGAAAATGCTAAAATCCAATGTGAACCATTACCTAAGGTTTATGGTAAAGCAAATTTATTAAGCCAGGTTTTTTTAAATTTAGTTGCTAATGCGATAAAGTTTCGTAGTAGTGACAGTCCTATTATTATAATTTCGGCTGAAATAATTGATCAATACTGGATGTTTTCAATAAAAGATAATGGTATCGGAATTAATCTAACTGAAAATAAAGATTTGTTTACTATTTTTAAACGTGGTGATAATGCTAAATTGTATCCTGGAAATGGATTGGGTTTAGCAATCTGTAAAAAAATAATTACGGCTCATCATGGTAAGATTTGGATTGACTCCAAACCTGGGCGTGGCAGTACATTTTATTTTACTTTACCAATAGCTAATTAATTATATTAGTCCATTTTCGAGGATATTCTTTAGCTGTAGCTTTTTGTTTCTCAACAATTAGAATTTTATGCTCTTTAACATGTGAGTTTGGGTAGGCATCTAGGCTACTAATTTGCTCAAGGTTTAATAGTTTAAGCAAGTCAATAGACTCTTTTAATTCACTTTCAAGTTTACTACTGGTTTTTTGAATTAAAAATAAACCATGTGGTTTTAAATAAGGAGTAGTCAATTCAAGGGTAACTTTAACGCTGCTAAGGGCTCTAGCTGTAGCCAAATCAAAATGTTCGCGATATTTTGGCTGATGCGCTAATTCTTCAGCACGACCAAGTATGGTCTTAGGTGTATTGATCCATTCTAAATTCGCAATAGCTATATTAAGAAAATTGATTTTCTTAAGGTTTGAATCTAATAAACTGACTTTAAGGTCTTCAAAAAGAATGGCTAGAACAAGCCCAGGTAGTCCTGCCCCAGTCCCGATGTCAATTAAATTAAAACCTCTAAGACTTTGATTTTGGGGGAATTGCTTAATTATTACTGGGACTAGGGAAATGGCGTCTCCAATCTGATCTTCAATAAAATCCGACAAACTCTTCTTGGAAACCAAGTTAACTTTCTGCCCATACTCAGTTACTAAACTAGCATAAGTTAAAAGATTTTTATGTTGTTTTTCCGGTAGTTTTAGCCCAGACTTTTCAATTAACTTGGTTAATTTATCATTTAATTCGTTCATATTTTGTATCTTATACTAAATAATTGCTAAATAAATTTAATAATATAGTCTAACTTTAAAATCATTTAAGCAATTAATAACTATTGTTTCTGCTTTATAATAGGTATTTTATTTACTAGGCTATGGAAGATACGAAATATATTAAATCTCAAGGGGATAATCGTCCAGATATTGAACGGATGGTTCTTCTGGCTGCCTTAAAACAGAGTCTTGACAAGGGAGATCTTGAAGGAGTTAATTTATGTCATAAACAGTTGTTTTTAACGATGATGGATGGTAATTCATTAAATACTATACCTGTTGTGCATAATACTGATAGTAAATCAATTATAACCACTCAAGTCGCTAGTCAAGCTGATATTACAATTGTTCAGAATTCATTGCGTAATGATAATAAATTTAACCAAAGTGATATTGAATTTCCGCAGTATTTAAAAGATTTTGAGAATAAAACCACTTTATTTAATAAGGATAAAGCGTATCAGAATTTATATAAATTACTAAGTGTTACTTCATTTGCCTCGTTTTCTGACCTTAAGCAAAATTATTGGTTGTTAATTAAAGGCATAATGTCTTTTAAGCAGGGGTTTTTAAATGAAAATAACTGGAAAAATTCATTGCAATTTTTAAATATTGCTCATGATATTTTGCGAATTCCTAAACTAAGAGCTCAGCATGACTTAATTGCCCAGAATTTGCCGGTTGTGAATGATTTCCCGGTCGTAAAAACCAGCCTTACGAAAATCCCTAAAATTACCCGTAAGCTTAAAATTGGCTTAGAAGAACTCCTGGTAAAATCCGGATTAATTGACAACACAGTGCTTGATAAAGTTATTCGTGAAAATCATTATGATACTAATCAAGGTTTAGGAATAATTTTGGTTCAAGACGGACATTTAAATGCACAGGAATTAAATGTTGTTTTAAAATGTTTAAAGTTATTAAACATTAAAGCCATAAAGCTAGAAACCGCTATTGAAGCGATTAAGCAGTTTCAGGAAACAAATACTAGTGTTGATGATTTTTTATTAAAAAATAATTTAATTAAAGAAAATGTTGTTAAACAAAAATCTGTTGATTCACAAGCCCAAAAACCTGATTCCCTTTTCAATAGTATTGATGCTACTTTGAAAACTGATTTGACGCTGATTTCATATTTTAATGAAAATCAGCCTTCAACTGGTGATGAGGAACTTATAATTGATTTCAGTACTGATGATGAAA